>JAYVXO010000249.1:0-10527 GCA_043785105.1 Fimbriiglobus sp. | reverse complement strand
TCCACGAGGGGGCGTCGGTCGCGTTGCCGCCCGCACCACCGCGTTGCATCGGGTCACGACGTTGCCCCATGCGACGCGCTATTCCAAGGCCGCCGTCGGACTGACCCGGTACACCGCCACGTTGGCCCGCTCCAACGCTTGCCGCGTCGCATCGCCAGAGGTGCCCGTCGGCTCCATTGCCACGGTCATCGTTCGCCCGACACCCACACCCGCGAGCAACGCCGCGAGGCGAACGACCTCGTCGGGGTTCCGCACTTTCCAGGGTCGATCGAAGTCGTCGCGTCCCCAACGCAGGGTGACGAGTCGGTTGCTTTCCCCAACATCAAGTCCAACCGGGACCGCCGCCACACCGCGAGTGGCCAGGACCGCCGACAGCTCCACGCGATTGATTCCACCGCCCGATAGGCTTTACTCTTCCTGGGGGATGACCTTCCGTATGGGGAACCGATCGTCTAGCGACAATCGTAGTTTCACTTTCGAGGCATGCCCTCTCCCATGACTTGCGAGTAGCCAACTGGGCTGTGAGATCGAACCCCTTCGGGGTAGTCCGAAAGCGCAACGTCAAAACGCGCGCGTCGGGCTAACAAAACAATCGCAAGAATGATAGCGAAAATGCTCTACCTCGTTTGGTGGGTCTTGCTAGAAAATTTCCGGCTCCGGGTGGGGTGCGTTTCTTCCAACAAGCCGTCTTGATCCGCTGCTTTCATTGCCGGCACGCGGGTTTCAACTATTACGATCAACTGGTGAAAATCCCGTTGCCGGGTTTGTCGCCGGGCGGGTACTATCCGAACATTGATTGTGCAGCTTACCTCTCCCGATGAAATTGAGGCCTTCCATGTCGAAAGAGCGTCAGGTCATGAGCCTGATTCTGGGCGGTGGTCGTGGAACGCGGTTGTTCCCGCTGACCAAGCTCCGCGCCAAACCTGCCGTCCCAGTGGCGGGGAAATATCGGCTCATCGACATCCCGATCTCGAACTGCATCAACAGCGGGCTGCAACGGATTTACGTGCTCACGCAGTTTCTCTCGGTTAGTTTGCACAGGCACATTGCGAACACGTACAAGTTCGACATGTTCAACCGGGGGTTCGTCGAAATCCTCGCGGCGATGCAGACGTATGAAGCGTCCGACTGGTACCAAGGCACCGCCGACGCCGTGCGGCAGAACAGCCTGTACATCAAAAACGAAGGCGCCGACGAGGTGCTGATTCTGTCCGGCGACCAGCTTTACCGCATGGATTATCGGTCGCTGATCCGCACCCACCGCGAATCGAAAGCGGATGTCACGATCGCGGCGATTCCGGTCAAGGAAGACCAATGTAGCGGGTTCGGGCTGTTGCGAATGGACGACAGCGGGCGGGTCAGTTCGTTCATCGAAAAGCCGAAGACCGAGGCGGAACGCAAGCCGTACTACACCCCCGCCGAGTGGATCAACGAACGCGGCATCCCGTCGAACGGGCGGAACTTCCTCGCCAACATGGGGATTTATCTGTTCAACACCGACGTGCTATTTGAACTGTTGAACGAGAAGCCACTCGCCACGGACTTCGGCAAGGAAGTGTTCCCCCGCAACGTCGGCAAGAAGAAGATTCATGCCCACTTGTTCGACGGCTACTGGGAAGACCTCGGCACGATCAAGAGCTACCACGAAGCCAGTCTCGCGCTGTCCGACCCCAACCCGCCGTTCGATTTCTACCAACCGGACGGCCTCATCTACACGCGGATGCGGAACCTCCCCGCCAGCCAAATGGTCGGCGCCACCCTGAACCGGGTCGTGATCGCCGACGCTTGCCGCATCGGCGCGGGGACGGTCCTGGAGCACTGCCTGATCGGGGTTCGTAGCGTCATCGGGAACAAGTGCAAGTTGACCGACACCGTGATGATCGGGTCCGACCGCTTCGAGACCGACGGCGAACAAAAGCGCAACCAGATCGACGGCGTCCCGTCGTTAAACGTGGGCGACAACACCGTCATCACTCATGCGATTCTGGACAAGGATTGCCGGATCGGGTCCAACGTGACGATTCTGAACAACGCCAACCGCATGGAGTACGACGAGCCAAACGGCCTGTGGCACATCCGCGACGGCATCGTCTGCGTCCCCCGCGGCGCCGTCATTCCGAACGGCACCGTGATTTGAGTTTGTACGCCCGATGCGGAACAATTCCCCGGCTCACGACACCGGCATTGACGCATTCTGGGGGGTTGTTTAGTTAGCCCGCCGCGCTAGCGAGGGGTTTGGTCTGGACGGCCCCGCCCCGGTCCGTCATGCCGAACAAACTTGGTATGGCGTGGAGTTCGTTTCGACCGATGCTTCCCTGGGTTGTTGCGCTGTTGGAATTTAGACGTGAGCGTTCTACATTAAGCGTGAACACAAACCGTTCTGGGCGGCTGTATCCCGCCCGCCACACCAAACTCGGAGCCAGGCAATGGCTGAAGAAATTAAAGCGCCGGACGCGACCACGCAGCAAGCTGGCGGGCAGCCGATGTCTGTCCAAGTTCAAGTCGATGTGACGAAACTCGAAACGGTGTACGCGAACTTCGTTCGCCTCAGCCTGAGCAGCAGCACCGAGGAAGTCGTCATGGACGTCGGGTTGCACACCGGGATTCTCACACCGGCGGGCATGGAACCGATTCAACTCACGCACCGACTCGTGATGAACCCGTTCGTGGCCAAACGGCTCTTGGACTCGTTGCGGCAGATCGTCGCCCGTCACGAACAAGCATTCGGCGCGTTGGAAGTGGACCCACAAAAGCGGCTACGCCAACGCTAAATCGTCGGCCAGCACAGATTTGAGTTTGCACCAATACCGTCGGGGTTATACCCCGGC
Organism: Fimbriiglobus sp.; assembly: GCA_043785105.1. Taxonomy (GTDB): domain Bacteria; phylum Planctomycetota; class Planctomycetia; order Gemmatales; family Gemmataceae; genus Fimbriiglobus. Next base: position 7,699 of record JAYVXO010000249.1, on the reverse strand, counting down.
GGTGTTCTTGTTCATGGGCAGGAGAACAACCCACGGCTGTCCGAAATCGCCGCACCCGGTGTTGTCGGATTCCCAGACTTTGAGCAATTCGTCGGAACACTCGCGGAACTTAAACTATCTGTTTAGCAGTGAAGATTTTAGTCGTTCCGGTCGGTTTTTGCAGCGGTGCGGTGAAACATGGCGTCCCCGAATACAGTCGAAGAGATGGTCCATCTCGTTCAGAGAAGCAACTTGCTCGAACCGGCAAAGTTGGATGCTTTTCTGACGATGAACCCGGACGGCTTTGACAGCCCCGCCGCGCTCTGCAAGAAACTTCGGGCCGACGGACTGCTTACGCCGTTTCACACCCAACAACTCCTGAGCGGGAAGCACAAAGGCTTTTTTCTCGGCAAGTACAAAATCTTGGACCGCATCGGTTTGGGTGGCATGGGTCAAGTGTTTCTCGCGGAACATGGGGCGATGAAACGTCGCGCGGCTTTGAAAGTCCTGCCTCCCGATCGCACGGAACGCCATTATTCCCGCGAACGCTTTCTCCGAGAAGCCCGTGCAGCAGGACAACTCGATCACCCGAATCTCGTGCGGGCGTTCGACTTCGATGAAGACGGGGATGTGATCTTCCTCGTGATGGAATTCGTGGACGGCGTGACCTTCCATGATCTCGTGCTCCGAGCCGCACCGCTCGCGCCGCACCGTGTGGCGAATTACTTGCTTCAATGTGCCAACGGCTTGGGTTATTTGCACTCGTTCGGCCTCGTGCATCGGGACATTAAACCGGCCAACTTACTGGTCGATCGCCAGGGCGTCGTCAAGATTCTGGACCTCGGCTTGGTGCGGTCCGAGGTGGACGAAGATAACCTGACGAAGGGCGAAGGGGTCAAGATTCTCGGCACTGCGGATTACCTGCCACCGGAACAGGCAATCGACTGCTCCAAAGTCGATGTGCGTGCGGACATTTATGGCCTCGGTGCGACGGCGTATTACCTGTTCACCGGCCGGCCGCCGTTTGTCGGCGATCATGTCGCGCAGAAATTGATTGCCCATCAAATCAAAACCGCAACGCCGATCCACGAAGTCCGACCGGACGTGCCCGTCGAACTGTCGGCCATCATCGCAAAAATGTTAGCGAAGAAGCCAGCGGATCGGTTTCAAACGCCGGCGGAATTGGCCGAAGCGTTGAAGCCCTTTACGCTCACCCCGCCGCCGCTTCCGACCGAGGACGAAATCCCCATGATCGTCGGCGGGGCGTTCGGCAACCCGTCGTCAGTCAACTTGAGCGGTTCGTCAAGTGGGCGGTCGGGTGGTTCGTCACTCAACATCGCAGCGGGTAGTAGCTCCAACTCGGCAATTCGGTACTACGCCGACGGCAAGTCAGCCGACGGCACCGCGTCGGCGGATTTGTTGAACGCCATTACGCCCCGGTCACGGCCCACGCCGCTGTCCGCGAAGACACCGCTCCCCGTCAAGCCGCCAGTTCCGACGGCAACAGCGGCAAAAAATGCTTTCCAAATCCCCACGTTGCCGGCCATCGCAAGCCACGGTGTCACCCCGAAGCCGTTGCGGACATCCGACAAGCCCATAATCGACATCCCTGAATTATTCAAACGGGCAGCGGCATTGCCCTCAACCTCTACGGTGAAGCCGTCGTCCGCCGAGAAGTCCAAGCAGTGGATCGTCATGGGGTTGGCATTTAGCCTCGTGCTCGGGATCGCGGTGTGGGCCACCTTCGCACTAATCGCCGCACCCGCCCAACCCGCCCTGGCAAACCCATCCACGGCCAACGCCCGCCCGTAACCCGGAGAATTCCTGTCACCACGAATCACACGAAATCAGACGAATAGCAGAACAAAGAGCAAACTTCACTCAGCCGACGAGTTGGGATAGTAGGGCCATTCTTGAATAGAACCACGCGGTTCTGAGTAATCCCGATTTCATTCGTCTGATTCGTCTGATTCGTGGTGACAATTCCGGGTTAACATCACCACTCGATTCGACCTCACGCCGGTGATACCATGTAACGGGTCCGACCGTTCGGCGTGAGGATTGTGATGCCACTGCTTTCAGCCTACCCGCGTGATTTCCGACCCTGTTTACGCCCCACGATTGGCCCGGTCCCGGCATCGCACCCCGATCACATCGGGCTGCTGGATACGCAACGGCTCGTGCCGACCGTGTTGACCTTGTCGTCCGCCGCGATTTATTTTCTGCAACAGTTCACAGACGAGAAGTCCCTTGGCGAAATTCACGACGAGGTCGGGCCACAACTCCCGTGGGAAACGCTCGTTGACTTCGTGGCCGCGTTGGACGACGCATTGTTTCTCGACGGCCCCAAGTTTCAAGAGTACGTGACCGGCCAGACACGATTGCCGTCGTGCATCGGGTCTTACCCGGAACAACCCGACGCGATTCGCACGATGCTGGGGAAGTTATTCACTGCCACCGATGGTCCCGGCGCGCCGACGGAACCCAGTTCAAAACGCGAGCAACCGGACAAACTCCGGGCGGTGCTTGTGCCGCACATGGATTACGGGCGGGGCGGTGTCACGTATGGTTGGGGCTTCAAGGAATTGATCGAGCGGACCGACGCCAGCCTCTTCGTGATTGTGGCCACTTCCCACTATTCGCACCACCGCTTCACGCTGACGCGGAAGAACTTCACCACGCCGTTGGGCACGGTGGAAACCGATCAAGCGTATGTCGATCGGCTCGTGAACCACTACGGTGATGGCCTTTTCGCCGACCCGTTCGCCCACCTTCCGGAGCACTCCATTGAGTTGGAAGTGTTGCTGCTTCAATACCTGCTGGAACACCACCGCCCGTTCCGAATCGTGCCACTCTTGGTCGGGTCGTTTCACGATTGCATTCGGGATGGCGTTTCACCGCAAGCGAAGCCGGACATCGCTCGCATGGTCAGTGCGTTGCAACACGCCGAGGCCGAAGCGGGTGAAAAGGTCTGCTACATCATCAGCGGGGACTTGGCCCACATCGGCCCGAAGTTCCGTGACCCCGAACCCGTTCATCCCGCGTGGTTGACGGCGAGTCGGGACCAGGATGAACGCCTTCTGGCGGAATTGACGACGGCGAACCCGAGTACCTATTTTGATGTGATTGCCAGCGAGGACGATGCTCGTCGGATTTGTGGCTTGCCGCCGACGTGGTTGACACTCCAGGCGATCAAACCGCAATCCGGTCGCGTGCTGCACTATCAGCAATACATTCACCCCACCGGGCACGAAAGCGTCAGCTTCGCCTCGGCCGCGTTTTATGAATGAAGGGACTGTTAATGAATTCGCCCCATCCAACTGTGGACGATCTGCACACCGCACAACGGCGATTCGATGCGGAAGCGAAAATCGCCACGGTGACGACGCCGCGCTACCGCATGGAGTACGCTACGTGGGGTAACCCGACGCACCGACCGATCGTGCTGGTTCATGGCCTGTGCGACCAAAAACGGTCGTTTTGCCTGCTGATGAATCGACTGGTCGATGCGGGGTTTTGGTGCATCAGTTACGAGCTAGCCGACGGGTGGACTGACGGCGCGAATCTCGACCAGTATCAACACCCGCACTACGCCGAAGACTTGATTGCCCTACTCGACCACTTGAAGATTGACACCACGGACATCATGGGTTCGTCGTTCGGCTCGACGGTCACGTTACGGTTGATTGCGACGTACCCGCAGCGGTTTCGACGGGCCGTGTTACAAGGCGGTTTTGCGCGCCGGCCGTTGACCCGTGTGGAACGCGGCTTGGCGAAAGTCGGTCGAAGTTGGCCGTGGCGAATGGGCCAATTGCCGATCCGCAATCGCGTGATGGCCAAACTGGAAGCCCACCAGTTCGAGGGTTGCCCGCCGGACGTTTTTCAATTCTTGATTCAATGCAGCGGCGGCACGCCGATCCGTTGTGCCGCCCGACGTGCCCTCATCTTGGACCAACTCGACTTACGGCCGATGCTCCCGACGATCACCCAACCCCTGCTCATGATCGGCGGCAACATCGACACGATCGTCCCGCGTAACTGGGAAGCCGAGGTCGAAGCGGGTGTCAAGGACGTTCGCCGCATCGAGTTTCAGCCGTGTGGCCATTACCCGCAATACACGATGCCCACCCCAATGGCGGCCACGATGTTGGAGTTTTTACGCTGATCGAGAAACATTCTGGCGGGTTTTTGTTAGCCCGACGCGCCAGCGAGGGGTTTGGTCGGGACGGCCCGCTCCGGTCCGTCCCGACCAAACAAAGTTGATACGGCGTGGAGTCCGTTTCGGCAGACCCCACGCCCACCCGAGAGTCCTGCCGAGTTGGCAAATCGGTGCCGGACATTGTCCCCGTCAATAAAACTACCGTTTCACCTGCGATCCGACACCGAATGAGACTGTCTGCCATCATGAGCGAAAACGTGCTGAAACTGGGGATTCCGGCGGGGTCGTTGCAAGAGGCGACGGCGGAACTGTTCCGGAAGGCGGGGTATAAGATCTCGTTTGCCAGCCGCAGTTACTACCCGACGATCGACGACCCGGACATTCATTGCACGCTGATTCGTGCCCAGGAAATGGCGCGGTACGTGGAAAACGGTTCGCTCGATTGCGGGCTGACCGGGCACGATTGGGTCGTTGAAAGCGACGCGAACGTCGCCGAACTTGCGGAGTTGATCTTCAGTAAAGTCAGCCGCCGCCCGGTTCGCTGGGTGTTGGCCGTGCCGAACGATTCGCCGATTCGCACGCCCCAAGATTTGCAAGGCAAGCGAATCGCCACCGAAGTCGTGAACATCACCCGCCGCTGGCTGGCCGACCACGGTGTGACCGCGAACGTGGAGTTCAGTTGGGGTGCCACGGAAGTGAAGCCGCCCAAGCTGGCGGATGCCATTGTGGAAGTGACCGAGACCGGCAGTTCGTTGAAGGCGAACAACCTGCGCATCGTCTGCGACTTACTGCAAAGCACGACGCGGTTCATCGCCAACCACGAGGCCGCACTCGACCCGTGGAAGCGCCGCAAGATGGACGATTTGATCCTGATGTTGCAAGGCGCGATGGCAGCCGAGAACAAAGTCGGACTGATGATGAACGTGCGGAAGGTGGACCAGGAAAAAGTGCTATCGCTACTGCCCGCCCTGCAAAAGCCTACTATCTCCAGCCTTTCCGACCCGGACTGGATTGACGTGCTGGCAATCTTGAGTGAAGAAACCGTGCGACGGATTATCCCGGAACTGAAGCGCGCCGGCGCCACCGGCATCGTGGAGTTTCCGCTGAACAAGGTGATTGATTAAGTCGGATGATTCACCACGGAACACACGGAAGGCACGGAAAATGAAAGAACCCACGAGTTGGGAATAGGAGCACTGTTCTTGAAGTAGGAACCTGTCGTTCTTGATGATTCCTGATTTCTTCCGTGTAATCCGTGTATTCCGTGGTTCAATGTCTGATCCGAGTCAAGACGACGGGCGACGCGGTGCCAGCACGATCATGGCGACCTTCGCTTTGTGGAATTGCTCCCTGCCTGTTGACGACCACGTCGGCTCCCCGTTCGGCCACAGCGGCCCCATCGGCCCGTCTTCGGTGGGATCGGTGGGCGAGTTCGGGTCGCCAAGGGTCTGGGTGTGCAGGATTCTCAAATCGGCCTGTTGCTCGGGGGTGATTTCATTTCCATTGGCGGCGGCGCGAACGGCTTGGACAGCAAGCGTGGCCGCACGGGTCGGGTTCTTGGCACGGGCACAATCGGCAGCAAAAGCAGCGGCGGCGTAAGCAAGTTCTGCGGCTTCAGCGTGCGCCGAGAGGCCGAGCATTTGGCTGGTGTTTGACATCGCATTCGCTGCGCACCGGGCCACGTCGGATGCCAAATCCAGTGTGAACCGACTGACGGATTCGCCACGGCAATAGGCTTCCACGATCCGGAGCGTGGCTTCGATTGCGTTCAACCACTCGAAGGCTTCTGGTCCGTAGTGTTCACCCGTTTGCGCAATAACTGACGCGATTCGCCGTGCGGCACGGACCGCAAACGCTGCAACGGCGCGCCGGGGTAATGGGCCGAGTAGCGTTTCAACTTGTGCCCAACTCGGGGCCGTGAATGTGGGAATTGTCATGACTGCCACGCGGGACTTTGGAATGAGTAGTGCAAGATTATGACCGCGAACGGACCGCAACACCAGCATCTCTTGAAATCGTTGACCGCACGACCGTCGTTTCGGTTACGATAGCGGGATCAAGCCGTTCGAGTGCCTGTTCGGAGATTTGCCCATGTCGGATGCTCTCATTCCCTCGCGTCGATCGTTTCTCCAGACATCCGCAGCGGCTGGGTTTACGATGTTGGGGGCGCCGAGTGTCCAGGCACGCAACGTCAACGAAAAGCTGAGCGTGGGCCTCATCGGGTGTGGCAACCGTGGCAAGACGATCCTGAAAGAAGTGATGAAGCTGGAACACAACGCGGTCGCGCTGTGCGACATTGCCGAGTTCCGGTTGGATGCCATGTTGAAGGTCGTGGATGAGGCGGGCCAGGATGCGCCGAAGACCTACGCCGACTACCGTAAGTTGCTCGAACACAAGGGCCTCGACGCGGTCATCATCACGACGCCGGACCACCACCACAAGGAACAACTCTTGGCGGCGATGCAAGCGGAGAAAGACGCTTATGTCGAAAAGCCGCTGACCAAGTCGATCGACGAAGGCAACGAGATGGTGGAGGCGGTGCGGCGGGCCGGTCGGGTTGTACAAGTGGGCAATCAACGCCACAGCGGGCCGCACTGGGAAGAGGCAGCGAAAGCAGTGAAGAGCCGCGCGTTCGGCAAACTCGTGTGGGCGAAGGTTTGGGACTGTCGCAACTGGATTAAGCGAGACCCGTTCGCGGTGCCGAAGGACTTCAAGTTCGACCCGAAGAAGCTCGATTGGGATGCGTTTCTCGGCACTGCCGCCAAGCGCCCCTTTGATGCCCACCGCTATTGGGCATGGCGGTGGTACTGGGATTACGCGGGCGGGTTGATGACCGACATCGGCGCGCATCAACTCGACATCATCGCGTGGCTGGGCGGCGTGGACGTGCCAAAGAGTGCCGTGGCGAACGGTGGCAAATACCACTTCGACAAGTGGGAAACGCCAGATGTCGTCCACGGCGTCTGGGACTACGGCAAGTTCGCCGCCAACTTTGCCGTGCAGTTCATCAACGGGGCAGACGGCGTCGGCGCCGCGTTCTACGGCACCAAGCAAACGCTGATTTGTGACGCCGAGAAAGACATCCGGCTGTACGACACCATCGACAAAATCACCCCGGACATGAAGCCGGTGCAAACCTGGAAGGTCGAACCGGAAACACCGTTGCACGTTAAGAACTGGGTCGAGTGCGTGAAGTCCAAAGACGAACCCAACTCCAGCATCGAACTCGGCCACCGCGTGATTCTCGCCGCGCACCTAGCGAACCTGTCGTACCGCACCGGCAAGAAAATCTTCTGGGACGCCGACCGCAAAGAAGTCATCGGTAATTAAAGCGAAGGCATTTCACCGCAGAGGCGCAGAGGACGCAGAGAAGAAAAATAACATGTTTTGGATTGCTCTGCGATCTCTGCGCCTCTGCGGTGAAAATTGGTTTTCTTACTCTTCAATATCCCCTCCACTGGGTTCATCATGTTCATTTTTGAAAAAGCTCCGTTCCCGTCGTGTCACGCCTCCACGATTGTCGAACTGGAGCCGGGGAAGTTCCTGGCGGCGTGGTTCGGG
>JAYVXO010000248.1:0-10534 GCA_043785105.1 Fimbriiglobus sp. | reverse complement strand
GCCGCAAATACTTGTGTGTAAATGACAGGCTGAGTGCTCCCAGGCTTTCAGCCTGAAATCCGGCAACCTGTGTGCAAACTTTCACCGCCAAATGTGACCTTCACCCCTACACCAAAATGGGGAGCGTGAGTCATTCCGGACATTTTGTGTGAATTCGCACTTCGTGTTATGCCGATAGTAGCGATTGTACCGCCATCTTTGGTGGGTGATTTCGTCCATCCCGAGCTTTTGGCTCGTTTTGGCAGGAGCGGCTCTTATGGCTCGTCGTGCAAACCCTTCTCCCCGTCCCGAAGTTCAGGTGCTGGAAGATCGCTCCGTGCCAGCGACGCTGACGGGTACGGTCTACGCGGACAGCAACGGCAACGGCGTGCAAGATGTTGGCGAAGCGGGGTTGGCGGGCGTTACGGTGCAATTGGACACCAATTCCGAAGGCCGCATCGACGCCACGACAACGACGGACGCCAACGGAACTTACACCTTCACGAACCTCCCGACGGGGCGACACACCATTCTTGTGGTGCCGCCACTTAGTACCACGGCGCTTGGTTCCACAACCATTCAAGCCGCCGTGACCACGAACGATGTCACCGTGACATCTATTGCGCTTCGGCCCAACGGCAAAATCTCCGGCACGATCTACGCAGACCTCAACGGTAACAACAAGCAGGATGCCAATGAACCGGGTTTGCCCGGTATTTACGTTGCCCTTGACCTGCACGGGGATGGCTCGACGGACTTCAACACGACCTCGGGCGCGAACGGTACGTTCTTGTTTTCCAACGTGCCGGACGGCTTCAGTAAAATTACCGTCAACTCCCCGGTGAACTACACCCCGAGTTCGTTGAACACCACGAATGCGACCGTTTCCAACGGCAACGCCGTCGATAATTTGAACTTCGGCGAACGCCCGACCAACGCATTAACCGGAAAGATTTACCTCGCGGCTTCGCAAAACGGCAGCACCGGATTGTCCGGCATCACGGTGGCACTGGACGCAACGACTGATGGCAAATCGGCCCAAACAACGACAACGAACGCTGATGGAATTTACCTGTTCGCTAACGTGCCCGTTGGCACGCACTCCGTGAGTGTCCTGGCGCCATCCGGTAGCCAATTCATCACACCGGATGGCACGAACAAGTTGACCACGACCATTGCCGTAATCAACAGCGTTCCCAACGGCGGGGATGTTAAGCAAGGTCTTGATGTTGGCGTGAGCTATCCGGGGTCCGTGAGCGGGAAAATCTACCGGGACGTAAACGGCGACGGGGTGAAGCAGTCCACCGAGCGCAACATTTCGCCCGGTACGATCACCGTGGATTTGAACGGCTCCGGTAAGTTGATTACCGTCACGCCGACGATTCAACCGGACGGTTCGTTCCGGATCACGGGGTTGCCGGACGGCACGCACTACATCACGGTGACGCCACTGGGCGGCTTGACCGCCAGTGCCTCCGCAACGCGGCAACAGTTCGTCATTACCAACGGCGCGGCCACGACAATTCCGGACATCGCCGTGATCGGCAATGCGTCGGGCGTTGGGAACACGCTGTCGCTAGGGAGTGGCACAACGGTCAAGTCGTACAACTTCTCGAAGTCGCTTGATGGCACACTGACGGCGACCGAAGACCGCACAATCACGACGCCGGGAACGACGACGAACACCCGTGTTGTGAGTGCGGATTTCAACGGCGATGGCGTCGCGGATACGATCACGGCAACCGGCGGCGGTGGCGTGGCCACGATTCGCATTTACGACGGCGTGACCGGCGCGGAACTCGTGCCGGGCGGCATCCAGGCGTTTGAAGACACGTTTAAGGGCGGTGTGAACATCGCTGCTGGCGACTTCAACGGGGACGGCAAAGCGGACATCGTCGCGGCTGCCGATACGGGGGGTGGTCCCCGCGTGCGCGTCTTCAACGCAGCACAGTTCCAAGCGGGTGCCGACACGGCCCAGGGGAAGTTGTTAGCGGACTTCTTCGGGATCGACGACACTAAGTTCCGGGGCGGCGTGCGGGTCTCGGTCGGCGATCTGAACAAAGACGGGACGCCCGATCTCGTCGTAGCAGCCGGCGTCGGCGGTGGGCCGCGAATTGCGATATTTGACGGCAAGTCGATCGCTCCCGGCACGACACCCACGCGGATGGTCGCCGACTTCTTTGCGTTTGAACCGGGCTTACGCAATGGTGCCAACATTGCCATCGGCGATGTCAACGGCGACGGCCAAGCCGATCTCGTGACGACCGCCGGCAGCGGTGGGGCGCCGCGTGTCACGGTCTTCAGTGGGGCCGGCATCATGGCGAACCAAGGTGCGAATTCGACGCGAATCGCGGACTTCTACGTCAACGGGGACACGACCAGCCGACGGGGCACGCAAGTCACAGTGAAGGATGTCGATCGCGACGGTCGCGCCGATGTCGTGGCCACGGACAACGGCCGCGCCTACGTGTTTACCAGCGCCAACATTTCGGCCAACTACGTCAACCCGCAACCCAACGGCCCGAGCGCCGCGCTCTCGATCGACGGCTTCGGCGACGGCAACCTCTCGCTGGGCTAATGAATCAACAAATGGCGTGAGCAAGGTGATCCAGAACCTTGCTCACGTTGATGATTACCCGCCGACCCGTTTCACTTTATAGCCCATCTTCTCCAACTCCGTCGTCAGCCGGTCCCGTTGATCGCCTTGGATTTCGATTACAGAATCTTTGTACGTCCCGCCCGTACCGCACCGGCTTTTCAGCGTGGTCGCTAACTCTTCGCGGTCCGCTTCACTGAGCGTGGCTGGCAGGTCCGAGATGGTCGTCACGCCCTTCCCCCGACGGCCCTTCGTTTCCCGACCGATGCGCAGGGTGTGGGCTTTCGCGGGCTTACTCGGGGCCACTTGAACGGGCGCTGGCACCCGATCGGGCTTGTCTACCCGCGCCTTGCCCGTGAAAAGTCGCGCCACGAGATCGTTCACCTCGGCGTCCAGTTTCTTCGGGTCGTTCGGCCAGATTTCGACATGGTCCGGGCCACCCGGAATCGGTTGAAACGCAACAACAAACCGTGCCCCACGCAACTCATCAGATGTTGCCTGATCGACTACCACCGTCTTCCAACCCATCCCCATCTTGGCAATCACCGTTTGAAACTGACTGGCCGCAACGCCCGCTAGATCGCCAGGCGCCTGCCGAAGAAAGATCACCGTTTTGCCGGGCTTAGCATCCATCACCGACTCCGAACGCGACACTGGGAACAGTACGTTACTCGAACAAGAATACGCCCGGTTCCACCTGGAAGAATCGGGCCAATTTGCCGATCTGCGACCTGGTCAGCGTTCGTTTCCCCGATTGCACTTCCGATAGGGTCGATTCGGCGATCCGCGTCCGTCGGGCAAGTTCGGATTGCGTGATGTTGCGGTTTTCGATGAGAAACCGCAGCATTTCGGCATCATCGACGACGCGCATCGGTACGGCGGCATCCTCGTAGGATTCCACGAGATCACTGAGTACGTCGAGGTAATCTCGCTCCGCGTTTGTCAGGTCGTCGCCGTCAATGAGTCCGTCCACCACCGCAACCGCAGCATCGAGGTCGGCATCGGAGCGCAGCGGTCGCAACGGGAACTGACGGATTAGGTCAAGATAACGGTCCTCCGTCTTGCCGTAGACGGCGCGAATGGATGTCGTGTCACGTTTGCTTGCCATGATTACTCGTCTTTCCACTTGCCCTCACCGTACTCCGCGTGTGTAAGGACATGGCGAATGTAGACTTTTGCCCGGTCGTAGTGAATCGCTGTAATCAGCCGATACTTGTTCCCGCCGATGTTGAACACCACGAACCGACCGACCATGTCCGCCGTGTTGAACGTCGCTCGCACGTCCTGAAACGTCGCCCAATCCGCGTACTTGGCCACCTGATACCAGGACTCCAGGGGTGACCTTGCTCGCGGGTATGCACACCAAAACTCACGGAGCTTCTTCTTCGAGATGACGTGCATGGGTCACGTTTCCCTGAACAGGATTTGCCCACGTTGGTACTTCCCGATCCCCTTTGCAGGACTTCAATTGTCAAGGAAAGTATCTTCGCAAAATGCGAACCTGTCAACATCAAGATGATGGAATTGGAACGACGGCTGGCCTATCACGCTGCGAACAGTTACGATGTTATGCGGTGAAACAGTTCGATGTCGATGCGTTCAACAGGCTAAAACGATTTCACACCGAGGGAATGACACATGTTGCGATTGCTCGTGAGTCTGGTGGCAACAACTCTGCTTGTCACGCTGTTGCAGTCGGATGACAAGCCGGTGGTGAAGTCTGAGCGGGCCGATCGTCTGAAGGCGATTCGGGAGGAGCACAAGAAAGCGAGTGCGGATTTCAACAAAGACATTACCGCTGGCAAAATCAAGCCGAACGAGGATGACGAGTACCCTGGTTGGGACGACTTGCGGAAACGCTTCATCAAGAAAGCGCACGAAGTAATCGACGCCGACCCAGCCGATGCGGTTGGCTTCGAGGCGTTGTTGTTTTGCCTGACCGACCTCGGCGCGGGCGAATTTGAACCGGAACTGTATCAGCTTGTCGCCAAACATCACATCGCCAACGAAAAAATTGACCCCCTCATCCGCCGGGGCGATGCCTCTATCGCTTTCCTGCGGACGGTTGCCGCCAAGTCGCCTCAATCGAAACACCGACTTTGGGCGAGTTACCATTTGGCTGCACATTTGTACGAAGAAGGCAAGTCGAAAGAAGCCGAACCGTTGTTGGTCGCGCTTGTAAGCAACGCTGAAGCCAAGGAACTCGGTGGATACTCGACGGGTAAAAATCTTGCCGAGGTTGCGACGAGGCAACTTTTTGAACTCCGTCGCCTGAACATCGGCCAGGAGGTACCGGAGATTGTCGGGACAGACTTGGACAAGAAGCCGATGGCGCTTTCGGACTCTCGTGGCAAGGTCACGCTTCTCGTGTTCTGGGCAACGTGGTGCGGCCCTTGCATGGGCATGGTGCCGCATGAACGGGCACTCACCGAACACTACGCCGGCAAACCCTTCGTGGTCGTGGGTATCAACGGCGACATGATGCCTTATGGAAAATTCACTTATCATGGCGACGACGGCAAAGTGATCGACGACACGCCTCGGGTGAAGGCTGCCGTTGAGAAGCACAAGATGACTTGGCGCTCCTTCCGTGAAGGCAAGTTCGTCATTGCGCCGGAATGGAACGTCCGCAGTTGGCCGCGGGTTTATCTGATCGACCACCACGGCATCATTCGCGGTAAATGGAGCGGCGACCCTGGCAAAAAGGAACTCGATGCCGCCATCGAGAAGCTGGTGAAACTCGCCGAGACCGACGTGAAAAAGCCCGGTAAGTAGCTTGCCTGATACTTGATGAGTGCCCCACAGGATTTTGGCATTCCCGGCGAAAACCGATTGACAAACCCCTTCGGCCACGGCATAGGTCGGCGTTTGCGAATCCGTTTTCGAGGGGGTGGTGCTATGCGGCGTTACTGGATGGCGGCTTGCGTGGGTTGGGGATTATGTTCGCCAGTGGGGGCGCAGAATGTGAACGTCACGCCGAATCCGGCTTCGATGCCGGGGACGACGGTAGGGCAGATGATGCCGGCTGCGAAGGCCGTTTTGAAGCCGGTCGGGAACCCACTGCCGAAGGCAGCGCCGCAAGCGGGCACGCCAATTACGGGGTTGGCCACGAATAAGCCCAACACGATCACGCCGGGTGGGGTGCAACCGCAAGGCGTGCCGATCGACCTCAAAAACGTGATTGCGCCGTACCCCAACATGCCGAAGGAACGGACGTATTGGGAGCAACTCGAAAGTCGGTGGTTCGATCTGTTCAAATCCGACGCACCCGCCGAACGCACCAACTGGACACCCGGTCTGGCGCGACGCAACCGGGAACGCACGGCGGAGCGGAATAAGATCCGGGACTGAGAGATGATTAAAGTCTTGTCTCCCCCCGTTTGCGGGGGGATTAAGGGGGGTCGCTTCGACTTCCTGCTGAATCATAGTGGGTGGCAGTCTGGACCCCACCCCAACCCTCCCCGCACGCGGGGAGGGAGCAAGAATCGAGATTACTTCAGCGAGTCCAAAATCTTCATGCGCATCGCGGACAGGGCGGGGACTAGCCCACCGATGCGACCCATGACTAGCGTGAACAGCATCCCGACGGCGGCCACTTGCGAATCGACGTTCAGGGTGAGCGCGACACTCTTGCCGCCCGGCCCGCCACCGCCACTGGAGAGCGTGCTGACGGATGATTTCCCATCGGCCAGCAGGTACGCCACCAGAACGCCCGCCGCGCCGCCGATGAGCGCGATCATCAGCGATTCGAGCATGAACGACACCATCACTTGCCAGCGTTTGAAGCCGAGAAGCCGTAGTACGCCAATGTCCCGGATGCGCTGCGCGATGCTGGCGAACATCGTCGTCATCATCCCGAACACGCCGCCGATGGCCATCACAACACACACCACGACGATGGCCGCGAGGAACGTGTTGTTGGTCTTCGTCAGTTCGGCGTAATAGTCCGGTTCGGCGAAGGCTTTCAGTTTTTGTTGCGTGTAGCGGGCGTTCAAGTGGTAGGCGAACGATCGGGCGGCCTCCTTGGTATCGGCATCGGTGCGCATCACCAAGGTGGTGTATTTGTCCTTGCCAAACGGCTTGTAGATGCGGCTAAATCGGCGTGCCCAAATCTCGGAGCCGAAGGTCGTCCCCGTCGATTTCATGATCCCGGTCACGAGCCATTCCATTTCGCCCATGACAAAAACGTCACCCGTCTCCAGTCGTTTCTTGCCGTAGTCCGCGCCGATGGTTCCGGCGATGCCTTCGCCCAGCACGCACTGAATCCGGCTTTGGTCATCGACGCCGCTTTCGTTGAACCACTTGCCGCCAGGGTACAGTTCGATGTTGTGAACTTCGCCCGCAATGTACGGGTCTTCGACTGTGCGGAGTTGCACGAACCGGCGGCGGGGCGGCTCGCTGTTTTGCACGACTTGGTTGATGCTGTAATACGTCTCACGGCTCGCCAGGAAGCGTGTCTTGCCGTTGCGTTCGGTCTGCTTCACCGCGATGGGTGTGCGCAACGGACGGTCCTTCATGTCGAGATCGACCTTCGCGCGTTCGACGTTGTCGAGATCGCCGTAGCCGAGGTTACTGAAGATTTCGTCGGTTGATCCATCAGACAGTACGAAGACGTTCCCCGGCACGCCGCTGTTTTCGGTCAGGTTGTTCATCCCGTTGACGAAGGCCAACAGGAACGTGAGCAGTGCGATCACCGCCATGAACGCGACTGCCGTCATGGCGTTGGTTTTCCACCGCACCCGCACGTTGCGCAGGTTGTAAACGAGCGGCACTTTGCCAATGAGCAGAAGTAGCACGATGTCCAGGGCGTAAATCGCCAGGATCACGAACGGCCAGTGTTGCACCATCGCGGGCGGGAGCTTTTCCCAAAGCGGCGTGGTGACCCACTTTTGCATTTCGGGCGGCATCTTGCTGACGGCTTCTTTTTGTTCCCGTTCCGTCTGGCCCATGAAACTGCTCACGGCCGGCAGCATCGTGCGCGCCACCACGGCGAAGTGTCCGGTCTCGGCCAGTGGCAACCGCGTGACCGTTTCCACAGCGAACGCTAGCAACGCAACCAGCACAACGAAGCCGGCGATCAGTGCGAAGACCCGTTGTAGGGTCCGGCGTAGCCACGACTGCCGCCCCACGGCGTCCGACAGCACCGACTCTTGCGGCACCAGCGCCGGGTAGATCATCAACAGCGCCGACAGCGGTAACAGCGACAACCCGCAGGCGATGACCGTGATGAACAGGTTGACGGGTTTCCCCAACCCCCGCCACACGTAGCCCGTAATTTCGGAGAACCTGGACATTGATCCCCTCTGCGTTAGCTCAGAAATTTCACCACGAATAACACGAATCAAACGAATCAAAGCCGAAAATCAAACAATGTAGGAGTTACGCAGTTGCTTGTTAGCCCGACGCGCCAGCGAGGGGTCTGCCGAAACGAACTCCAGCCGTACCAACTTCGTTTGGCATGACGGACCAGGACCGTCCGGACAGAACCCCTCGCTGGCGCGTCGGGCTAACAAAACCTGTACCAATCCTGCAACTGCGTAACTTCTACAATGAATACTCATTGATGGTTTCGATTTCATTCGTCCGATTCGTGTTATTCGTGGTTGCGTGATCTTGGTTAGGCCACTTGTGCGAACACTTCGGACACTTTCACTTTGCGGGCGTTCCAACTCGGCATCGCTGCGCCAATGATGCCGACTGCGATGCCGAGCAACGGGCCGTAGATCACGATTTCGATCGGCGAGTTGAAGGTGTCGAAGAACGCGAACTTGACGCCGACGGCTTTGGTGACGGTGCGGATCAACGCCGGGAGAAAGTACACGCTCCAGGTGCTGAGCATTCCGCCGAACAGGCCGATCAACACGGACTCGGACACGATCATCGCCATCACCATCCACGGCTGGAAGCCGAGGACTTTCAACACGGCCATCTCGGTCCACCGCTCCCGGACGCCGATGGTAATCGTGATGCCGATGACCAAACACATGATGACCACGATCGCGGGCATGATGATGTACTTCATCCCCCAGAAGATGTCCTTGAACGGTTCGAGGATGGAACTCGCAAACGCGCTGAACGTTTCCATCTTGACCGCCGGGGAACCGAAGGTGCCGGGTTGGTTGACGATTTCTGCTAGTGCTTCGTAGGACGCCTTGTCTGGCATCCGTAACCACACGACGTTCAAGCAGCGGTCGGCGACCGGGTGGGCCGTGCCCTTGCGAGCTTTATAATCATCGAGTTTGGCTAGCAAATAGTCGTACCGCAGTGCCGCGCCGTTGGCCAACCGACTGCCGGACGGGAACGCCCCGACAATGCGGCACTCGAACTCAATCTCCTTGTAGTTGGTGCTGAAGAACTTGACCTCGTCGCCCACTTTCTTGTTGATGAGTTTCAGCCGGTCTTCGCCAATCACGATGTTCCGTTTGTCCTGCTTCACCAATTCGACCACCGCCAACATTTTTTCCCAGGTTTCTTCGCCCAGGTCTTCCTTGTTCAGCCCTTGCTCTTTCATCATCCCGTTGCTGATGGCGTTGGGGTCCAGGCAGAAGAAGAACAGGTTGTTCTCCTGGGTGAACTTGGTCGGGTCCAAGCTGGCGCCGACGAAACTCCAGGTCATGAAGTTCTTTTCCAAGTCGATTGGCCGATATTGCGGAGCCAACTTGGTCTCGATCACCCCTTTTAATTGGTTCCCGTACCCCGGCGGCATCTGGCTGGGGATCGCAAACTTTTCAGTCACGATAACGAGTTGTTCCTTATCCGTAACGGCTGTCAGGTTCCCCAGGAAAACCACGATGCCGTAGATGAAAGTCAGCATCCCGGTGAGGACGAACAAGGCGATATAGGTGAGTGCGGTTCGCAGTAAGTTTCGCCGGAGACTGCGGAACACCAACCCGGCGAGCTTGCTGAGTTTACCGACCGGGTCCGGGAAATTTTGCACGATACGCAAGACAACTTCGAGGCCGACTAGCGCGGCAAAAAAGATCGGCAACGTGAGCACAGCCAAGACGGTCATGAACATCAGCACGCCGACCATGCCGACGATGCCGTAGATGGCCATCTCCATCAGCGAAGGATCGGGGGGTTGCATGAACCCGGCGGCCATTGAACTCATGTCGTTCATCGGTGAGCCTCCGGACTGGATGCGGCGAGTACGGTCGTGTCGGTGGTCGATTGCGAGGAGATGCCCGCCATGTGCCGTCGTTCTGCGGGGGCGAGGCGGCCTTTGTCCAGGTGAACGATTCGCTGGGCGCGGTTGGCCGCCGCAGGGTCGTGCGTCACCATGATGATGGTCTTGTGCAACTCGGTCCGCAACACGTTTAACAGGTTCAACGCCGTGTCGGCGGACGTGGCGTCGAGCGCCCCGGTCGGTTCGTCCGCAACGATAATCGTCGGGTCGGTCACGATGGCGCGGGCAATGCCAACCCGTTGACACTGGCCGCCCGAGAGTTGACCGGGGCGGTGGGTCATGCGGTCGCTCAGGCTCACAAGCCCTAGGGCATTTTCAACTTGCTTGCGACGTTGTGCCGAGGACAGCGGTAACAACAGCAACGGAAGTTCGACGTTCTCGTAAGCCGTCAGCACGGGCAGCAAGTTGTAAAACTGGAACACGAACCCGACGTTGCGAGTCCGCCACCGAGCCAGTTCGCTTTCGGACAGCGACGAGATTTCCTGCCCGCCAATGGTGATCGTTCCGGCGCTGGGTTGGTCCAGGCCCGCGATCAGGTTCAGGAGTGTCGTCTTACCGGAACCGGATGGCCCCATGAGCGCGATGAACTCGCCCTGTTCCACGTCCAGGTTCAGGTGGTGTAGAACCTCGATCGTCTCGGACCCGCGTGTGAACGACTTGTCGAGGTTGCGAACTTCAACGATTGCAGACATCGGGAAATCTCGGGTGGGGGAATGTGTCTGGGTTTTCGGCCCTGAAGGGGACGTTCTGTCAGCCCAGGGCCATGCCCTGGG
>JAYVXO010000247.1:0-66768 GCA_043785105.1 Fimbriiglobus sp. | reverse complement strand
CTCAAGCGCGGAGACTTTGGGCTGGCTCATGCCCGCGACTATAGCCACCCTGCGGGACTTCGAGAACCCGACTCACAACACCACTGCGTAACTCCTATGCTTTTCAAGAGACATTTCCCGGCGTACATGATTTCTTAAAACTCGGCCTCGGCTCGTCAATGTTTTTTGTCATCTCGGGGTATTGCATCACCGCATCGGCGCGTAAGTCGATCAAATCAGACGAGAGCGTTTGGGGATTCTTGTTTCGGCGGTATCGACGAATCTTTCCAACATACTGGCTGGCGATACTCGTTACCATCAGCATCCCGTTCGTGATTGAAGGGCTGAGCAGCTTGAAGACTGGGCAGTACGTCGCGCCATCCGCCCGGCACTTGAATTACGGATTTCTTGAGTACAGCTACTGGGATTGGGTCCGGGTCGCAACCTTGACCCAAGTGTTTGCCGTTGTTCCTGATGCGGCTGATCTCCAGTACAAGTTCACGACAGTGAATGCTTGTTTCTGGACGTTGGCGCTGGAAGTTCAGTTTTACATTGTCGCTGGATTGGCGCTAGCGACCCGTCGTTGGTTCTATCCGGTCATGTTTGCCATCACGGCATTGTCCGTACCCTGTTGTTTCTCTTCCGAATTGGCTATCAGCGGACTGTTTCTACCCTACTGGCCGATGTTTGGGTTGGGGTGTCTGGTGTACTGGCTGTTTGAAAAAGGCTACAGCTTATCGCGTATTCTGAAAGACAGAACTGTCTTAGTGTCCGGGCTTTTGACTGGCGGATCACTCGTTGGATTTGTGGCGTACTTGGATTCGGATTTACCAGTCAACAAGCTCTGTTTCGCGGCATTTGTCGCGTGGATTCTCATTGTCGCGCAGGGACTAGATGGGAGCCTTGTGCGGCTTAGTCAATCATCCTACTGGATCGTCAGATGGCCTTGGGAACTGGTGAGCACCATCAGTTTGATTTCCTATTCGGTATACTTGTTACACGGCCGGCTCCGGTTCGTATCAATGCAATTCATGCGGCAGGTACTCCCAATTGACTGTATTTTGTTTGATTTCAGCGTGATTGTCATGACACTGGCGATGTGCTACGTATTTTATCGAGTCTTCGAGAGACCCTTTGCAATTTCAACATCTTCAAGAAGCATTGGGTTGACACTACCCAAAATCCGTACTGGGCGTCACGAATCGCGTTCATTATTGAGTTGATGTCATATTGTTACAATTCGTTCAACTGTTTGCATTCGACATCGTCTACGATTTTAATGTCCCAGGTTGTCGGATGACATGCTGGCAATAGCGAATGCGATTATATGTGATATTAAACTCGGAGTTTTAGCCTTCCATTCGTTTCAGGGCGGCTTGCAACTCACGGGTCACCCGGAGGCGAATCAAGAATTCGTCATCATCAAGCCAACCACGCACACCTGGCCCGAGCGAAAAATCGTCGCTGACTACGGCGCGAATGACGGTGTCGATCAATTGCAAAGGCTTCAGCGTATAGTAACGGTTCGTGGCCCCCGCTGTGGTGACCATGTCCAACCGCAAGAAGAGTTCTTCGAGACGACCTAACGCGATTCGGGGCGGTGCGTGCGCGAGTGCGGCGGCGTAGGCAATGGCGACGCTGGTGCGTTCGCGGTCGTCGCCGATGCTTTTCACGAACAACCGATCCCTGGCCGCGTTCAGCACCCGGCTCCCCGCGTCTTCATCGCCGATTGCGAACAGTCCGACGGTGAGGCCCAATTCACGCGGCCCGGCCTCCGTACCGCCACGCAACCGCGACAGAAGCACGGCGGCGAGTTGGGTCAGGCCCAGTCGTCGCAAGCAGCGGAAGTACGTGCCGGCAATCGGTTCAAACAGTAGCGCCGTCACCGAATCGGGTGTTTCACAGCGTTCGATCAATGCCTCCGTGGCGGCGCGAAACGAGTCGGGAAGCTGGAACAAACTCGCGGCATGGCAAGCGGCCATCAGCATTCGCCGCCCGAAGCGGTTCGTCATCGTGGTGGCATCGGCGTGCGGGATTCCCAACCGCACCCATTCCGGGATCAGTTCGATCGCGCGTATCGTTTGGGGGATCACTGCGGCCACAAGTTGCGGGTCGAGGTACGGCGCCATTTCCAGAAGCGTGAAAATGATTCGTGGCATCGTCAGGGCAGGTGGATGAGCGTCATCAATCGCCAGAAGGCTCCAGCCATCGCTCATCTGCGGTAGGGGTGTTCGTGTCGTAATATATTGCGTCAGTCGCTGGCCCAGCGCGTCGGTGCTTAAAAACCCTGCGAGGTCGCGCCCCTGGTAGGCGTTCACCAGTTCATTCGGCTCAAGGATGCCGATTGTGGCCCGCAATTTATCCACGGCATATCGGGCTATGTCATCGAGTTGACCCAGTTCAATCCGTAACTCACTCCGAAGTGCCGGCGTATCCGCTCGTCCATCTTGTGCGGCACGGATCCGATCGGTGAATGTGGCCAGAAGAATTCGTGCCACTGCGGGATCAAGACCAGCCCCGGTGCTTTCCAACAGGACGCGACTGGCGTGGTTTTCAAGCTCTTTGGATCGCGTCCGATCGCCAACGACACTCAGACCCCACGCCACCATGAGATCCGCGTAGGCGGCCGTGTTGGTGAGTTCGCCGTCAATGCCCGCCCACTGAAGCCGCCCCGAGGTAGTTATCCGACTGAGCCAGCGATGGATCGGTTCGCGGATGCGAATCAGCCATTCTCGGGCGGTCGAAAATCGTTCCCCCGCTGCGACCCCCCGGAACCGCAAGAAGGACGGCGCGTCGAGGTCGAGTCCCGGCCCTTTATCGACGAGTCGTTGAAACACCCGATCCCGACACCGCGCTAATCCCAGCGCGTCGCCGTCCGTCAGTTTTGACACGGCAAGTCGGGCTAACCAAACGCCACGGGCTGGTAGTTCTTCCTCGTGATCGTCCAACAAGTCCACGAGATCGCCGAGATGCACGAACAATTCTGTTGGCGGCGACGGCTGTGCGGCGCCCCAACACAAGTAGGCCATCGCCACACAGGCTGCCTGCGCAGATCGGACTTCGTTTAACAAAACTGGTAGTTCAAGTGGCCCGCGTGTCAAGCGTGAGGCCCGGCTCTCGGCGGCAAGCCAATAACTCAGCCATTTCAATGGCGGCGGGTCATCGTCCCAAATCGCGTTCAACCAGCAAACGGCGGCATCCGCCGGGTACCCAACTGCGGTGTAAACCTCTGCCAATTCGGTCCACAGTAGTGCCCGCGCCGCCGGTGGGAGGCGAGGTAGGTCCGTCAAAATCCGTTGCTCCAATTCCAGCCGCCGTGTCGTCCACTCATTGCCCATCAACAGGATTTGCGGTGACGACAATTTGTCCAGAAGCCGGACGGGAGGGGCAACCGTTGGAGTTGGTTTCGGGTGGTCGGGTTTGCGATACTTCTTTCCGGTTTGAGCGATTGCTTTGCCGCCCAAAAGTTTTCCGGCCACCCGCCCAATCGAACGACTTAGCCAACCCTCCCGCGAGCCTTGAGTTGATGCATCCGGGGCATTCCCGATTGACTCGGAGCGTGTGATGAACACCGGCGATTGTGGCTCCGTTTCCACAACGAACCGAGGTAGGCTAAAAATCGGTGTGCGCTGACCGAGTCCACGCAATTTTGCGGGCGGAGCCACTTGGTAGCGGACTAGATCCGCTAAGTTCTGAAACGACTTTAACGGCACCCGATGACTTGTGAACGTGCCGCCGGCGTTCAGTTGGAGCCACACGATGTCGCCCGCTTTCAAGCCGAGACTTTTCGCCAAAATGTGCGGTCGGATCGACGGTGTCAGTTGATATCCCACGGGAAGAAACACGTTCGGCAAGACAGGGTGAGAAACGTATCCCCGGATGTCGGGCAACAGCGGTGGGTTCTTGGCATTGGAATTGATGGCTTGTAACACCGTCCAGTGTTGAGGGTCGCTGCTCACAACAGCAACGCGGTATCGACGAAGCACGCGCTCATCCGTTTCGTTTGCCAGGCTTGCTAGCTCAGCGGCCCCATCTCCCGGAATCGTCCACAGTGTTTCCTCGGGATGGGGTTCAGAACTACGACGGAGTCGAAGTGCGATTGGAATGGAAAGTGAAGCGGGTCGTTCAACGCGCTTCGGGTTCTGGACCACTCGTAGAACGAATTCCTGCGATTCCTGGTGTACGAGTTCATTCCGAACAACTTGCCACGGGTGACCAGCACGAAGTACAACTGAATGCTGATCCGGTGCCGCGATGTGCTGTTCCAAGGGGTGAACCCAACCGGACTCGATCCACACCTGCGGGGCGTGTTCGACGAATACTTTTGTCTCACGGGTCTGATCGTTCAACATCAGCATCAGAGACGGCGACGGGTCACTCACAACAATCCACGATCGGTTTCCTGCACCAACAAGTCGCACTTCGATCGGTTGCGAACGGAGCCGGTGAATGGCGGTGACTGTCTGCGTGAGATGCTCGTCTGGAACTTCGATCAGGACACGACCGCTGACGGTTGCATTCGGATTTGGCTTCAGTGGCAACAACTCGGCCCACCGCGTCACGGACTGCAACTTCGGTCCAATGCCAGGGCCATGAATCGTCACGCCGATGCGCGTGAGGGCAGCGATGGCCTCTTTGGGAAACCCATTCGGGAACTCGACCCAGATTCGCCCTGCGCTGTCCGTTTCCGCCCGTGCCGGTTCGACGGCCACGTCCGCAGGCACAATGCCGGACGCGAGTGACAACCGCAAGGCGTCGGGGTTTGGGAAACAGAACAGCGGCATGGTAAACGCATCGGGTGTGAAACCAGCTTTCCGATTCCCCAGAATAGCACGGACCACGGGCCGGGGTTGGTAGAACTTCCCCGAGTTTACAAGCCGCTCTTTTGGAGGTGTTGTTTCATGTCGGCGTGAATCCGGCGGCGCACGAGATATTCGTCTTCATCAAACCATCGTCGGGCGGCGGGTCCGAGGGCAAAGTCATCGCTAACGACCGCGAGGACCACTTCTTCCACGAGGTTGAGGTGGAACCGCGAGTAGAACTTGCTCGTGGTGAACGAGTTAACGATTCGCCCCGGTTCCATTTTGCGGAACAACTCCGCGATTCGCGGCAACCCCGTCTCCGCTGGCCCTTGCCCCAGTGCCGCAACGTAGGCCTGTGCAAGCGGTGTGAAATCTTTTGACGCCAGCTTCATGCCCGTTGGACCAATGAGTTCCTCACGGGCGATGTCGAGGATGGGTGCGGCTTGGTCGCTCAGCCCGAAGGTGAGCCAACCACCGGCGAGGTTCAATAAGCTTTGCAGCGCCTTGCCCCACAACTCGGGCTTCGTGGTATATCGTTCACGCAGTTTTTGCGGCGTTTGACCGCCGAAGATCACGTCTTGCATCCGATGCAGCAGCTTGTCAATTTCGTCCCGCAACCCCAGCTTCCGCAAGCTGCGAAGGCACTGCCCCGCAACAATGTTGACCAACTCGTATCGCTGCTCTTCGGACTTGCTTTTCATCAACTCGACGAACTGATCGACGAGTTGTTGCATCACTTCGCGTCGGTCGAAGTGGGCCGCGAGGAACAGTCCGCGTTCCAGCAGTTGGCCTTGTTTCTTCGGCAAATCCGCTTGTTGCGGCCCGGTCGCCGTTCCGACCGCCCGCATCGTTTCCGGGACCAGATTCAACAACTCAACGGTGAACGGTTCCCCAACCCGACCCGCCAGCGGCAAGGCGTTCACGAGCACCATGAAGCGGTTGTCTGCCGTGGGTTTGCCGTTCACCCCGTTGCGATAAAGTTCCCGAATGGTACGAGAAAGCGCGATCGGGTCTTTGGTCTTCGGCAACTCCGTGAGCGCCTTGCGAAGCTCGTCGTTTTCCTTCATGTACTCGTGGTACGGGTCGAGCTTTTCTTGCGGTTCGAGGATCCGCGACTGTTCGCGCATCCGCGAAATGGCGTAGAGACCGATGCGGTTGGGGTTGTCCGATTTTTGGTTGATGTTCGACTGTTTGGTGATGGAGTCCAACTCGTCGAGCACCTTCACGTCCAGTACACCGGCGTGCGGTTTTGCGGCGATGGCCTGTTCAACGCGGAACCGCAGGGCTTTGAACAGGAAGCTTGCGGCCACGCCACGGTCCTCAGTGGGTTTGAAGTTTTCGAGGACGTGCCGGGCGGATTCGACCAGCGCGCGGGCCGGCGTCGATTCGCCCAACTTGGCGAGACCGAATGCAAAAAACAGGTCCATGTAACCCAACGACGCCATCTGATCGGAGTGGCCCATGCTCGCCGGTTGCTTCATACTCGACTCGGCCCACGCTTTCACGATGCCGTGCAATTCGAGTGCTTTTTCCCGCACGTGTCGGATGCGTTCGGAGTCCTTCAAGCCCGCCGACCGCAGGAAAAACGGTACGTCGCGTTCCGGCTTCATCCCTTCTTCGAGGAGCCGTTGCAGGATGCGATCGCGGACCCGTGCCAGACCAAGGGTATCCGCCCCGTTGAGTTGGGCGATTCGGGACATCACCAGCCACAATGCCCGGACTTGGAGTTTTGATTCGTGGGCTTCCAAGTGCCGTTGCACGAGTTGAAGACGATCCAGGAACCACGCGGGCAGTTTTGTCTGGTAACTCTGCCACAACGTCATCGCAGCAAACTGCCGAAACTCGCCAATCGTCGGTTCGTTCAGCTTCATCCGCTTGTCGAACTCGACAGCCGTGATCGGCAAAGTCGCCGCCGGAATTTCGGACCGGAGCCAACCTTCTAACCAAGCCTGCGGCGGTACGGGGTATTGCCACATCGCGTTGATCCAGCAAATCGCGGCTTCTTGCGTGTCGCCGTAGCCGGTGTTCGCTTCCGCGAGTTGTGGCCAGAGTTTGAGGCGTTCCGGGGCATCGAGTACACCCTCGGACGCGAGGAATTCTTTTTCGAGAACTTGCCGACGCAACAACCATTCGCCGGGTGGCTTGGCTTCCGTTGGCACCACGAAAGGCAATGGCTGCGGCTTCTCTTCGTTCGAGGCAGGCTTCTTCGCTTCCCACTTCACATCCGGCGTCGCGGGTGCCAGTGGCCCTTCGTCCGCGTCGGTTTTGGTGCGGCGTTTTTTCGCGTCCTTGTCGTCCGGCCCTTTCGGCGGTTTGGCATCGGAACAGATGAAGTGTTCAAAGTCGAACCGCGTCGCATCGACCCACGCCGACAACGAGACATGATTGGTCTCGATGACGTAATCGACCCAATCTTCAAGGGGTCGGAACGAGTCTTCCGGTAATGTTTCCGGGGTGAATGTGCCATCCGCACTGGGAAACAACCACACCAGTTGGTCCGTGTCGTCAGCCAGCAGTTTACGAACCGCGTCCCGGCGAAGGGTGGGGTGCAATCGGGTGCCGACGGGGAGGTAAAGATTCGGCAACTTGTAATACGGCTTGAAGCCGACGACGCCCGCCAGTGACAACACGGGTGGGGCAAGTTTTGACGTGGTGACGCGCAGCACGATGACCGTGTTATCGTTCGCATCCGAGGCGACGGCAAATTTTAAGCGGTGGGTAATTCGCTCATCCGCATCACGCACAAAGGCATCAAGTTGATCGACAGCCGCGTCACGCAACACCCACATCTCTGGGGCGTCGGCGGCGTTACCTGCCACGAGCCGCAACGGGACCGCCAACTTTTCGCGCACCTCGGCTTCGACCCAATCGACGGGGTCGGCGGGCAGTTGGAAGTTGAGGATTTCGTAGACATCGCTGTACGGCGCTTCCGGCAAGTAAACCCATTCCCGGCCCGGACGCAAAAAGACGGCTTGGTCTTCGTGGGTCTTAATTTGTGCGGCAAACGGGTGGGTAAAACCGAGTTGAACCCATACCCGCGGCGCGTGTTCCGTGTAGGCCCGAATGGCCCCTGCCGAATCCGTGGCGGTCTGATCGAACGCCCGCAGCAAGGTGTAATACGGCGGGCCAATGACACGCAATAGAACCCGCTTGTCAGGGCCATCCGCGTCGGACGCCAGCCAACGGAACGATTGTCGATCGTTGCCCAGGCGCAACATCTCGCCGACGATCACCGGCAAATCGTTCGCCGCTTCAAGTTCAAACAGAACGGGAGCTTGGGAAGAAAGTTGTGGCGGCACGGGGTCACGGACCACGGGTAGAATTTGCAACCAGCACGACACCGATTCGACTTCGCCGAGATGTCGCTTAACGCCGTTCACACCAAGGCGGGTGAGGTCCGACGTGGTTTTTTTGAGAAGTTTCCCGTTGGTTTCCACTGCGAGTTGGCCTGCCGTGTCGAACGATACGGTGGCGTCCGACAGCGTGATGTCAGCCGGGACAAACCCGCCGGTCAAAACCAGACGAAACGTATCCAGATCGGGAAAAAGCAAAATCATGATGGCTATGCGAGTCCGTCAGGTTCAGGGTCTTCGTCGCCAGTGTGGAATCTTAACTCGGACCATACATTTCACCACGAATCACACGAATCACACGAATGAAAATCGGAATGATAAAGAATGTTGTGTTTCGTTTGCGGATTGGTATCCAGCACCAACTCGTTCACTGCTATTTTTTATTCGTATTATTTGTTCTATTCGTGGTGACATATCCAGGTTATTGCCCTTGGCCGGTCTTCTGGCGTTCCGGTTCGTTCGGTTTGCCGACGGGTTGGGCGGGTTCGGCTTGGGGTTCGCGCTCGATAACAATGTTGCCGAGGTCTTCCGCTTTGATGCCTTTGCCGACGAGCTTTTCGACAATCTTTTTGTGCAGGTTCTCGTGCTCGATCGGCAACGCATCCGGGTCGGATTCGAGTTTAATGATGATGTTCTGCTTCCCGGTCGTGGGGTCGCGGCGCAAGATAATCAGCAACTCGGCCACAATAGCGTCTCCTGGATTCGCGGTGAAAAATCAACTCGTGGCCGGTCCGGTCTCGGTAGCTTTCTTCTTCTTCAGTTTTTTGTTTTCGCTGGTGCTATCGGGCATCAATTTGCCGAGTGTGGTGCTGTCGATGTTTTTATGTTCGAGCAACATGTCGCGGAGTGTTTCAATCAACGCCCGATTCTCTTTGACCATCTTCTCGGCGCGTTTTCGTTGTTCCTCCACCACTTCGGCGACTCGTTCATCGAGTAACTTCAACGTATCCGATGACAAGTCCGCGCGGCGTTTCGCGGTGTTGCTTTGCATGTCGAGGTATTGCACCACGCCTAACTTTCCGCCACCCAAACCTTGAACTTCGACCAGTTCGCGGGCAATCGCGGTGGCGGATTGAAGGTCTTGGGTGGCACCCATTGAAATATCATCGAGCAACAACCGCTCCGCTTCCCGTGCCCCGAGCGCGACTGCAATTTGATCGAGGTAAAAGCCCACGGTGCGGATGTACTTGTGGGCCGGGTCCGCGAACTTGACGTACCCAAAACTCCATTGCATGTCACTGGCGATGGTGATGCGATCAATCAACGGCGCGTGTTCGCAAAACATCGAGACCACCGCGTGCCCGGCTTCGTGGGTGGCGAGGACCGTCTCTTCCGCCTTCGTCATCGTCGGGCGGTCGATCCACTCTGAAAGTGCCCGTTCGACCAGAGGGGCATCGGTGTCACCCGCGAGGTCATCCCGCAACCTCAACCGGGCGATGGAGCGACACAACGCATTCAAGTGGTCACCGCTATACCGCGTGCCACCGGCTTGGCCCAACACGTAATCGTTGGTCCGCTTCACGGCGTAATCGACCGCTTCGGCGGACATTTTCAGCTTCATCTTCTGGTTGTAAATCTCCAAAATCGCGCGGCGGTCGTCCGGTTCCGGGTACGGAATATGGAGGTGAAACTCGAAGCGACCGGGCCGTAGTAACGCCGGGTCGATTGACTCCACGAAGTTCGTCGTGCCGACCACGAAGACGAGTTCGTCCTTGTGGAAGCCGTCCATTTCCGTGAGCAACTGGTTCACCATCGAATGCTCGACACCCGACCCGGTGTACGTCCCCCGTGCCGTGGCGAACGAATCGAGTTCGTCAAACACGATGATCGACGGCGCCGACTGCCGCGCCTTGTGAAAGATCTGACGAAGATTTTCTTCCGACTCCCCGACCCACTTGCTCTTGAGTTCCGGCCCGGACACGATCGTGATGGCGGCACCGATTGCGGTGGCGATCGCTTTGGCGAAGTACGTTTTGCCGGTGCCGGGTGGCCCCCAGAAGATCATGCCACGCGGGATGAGTTCTTCGAGGCGGGCGACTTGCTCCGGGTCGGTGGCCAAGTCCCGGCGTTGCAGGACATCAAGGACTTCTTCCCGGAGCCGTTTCTTCACCTTCTCGTACCCGCCGATGTCCCGCCCGAGGTCGATGTCGGGGATTTCCAGAGTACCTGTTAACGTCGCTTGCCGTAGATGGCGGTAGGCCTGTTTCGGATCAGAGGGGTAATCTTCGCCTTCAATCGTCGAGAGCAATTTTCGCAGCCGGACCGCGTTGACTCCCGACACGTACTTGTAAAGTTGCCACGGGTTGAACTGGCGGCCAAACTTGCGGGCTTCGCGTTGCGTGATGAGGTGTTGAAGCCGATTGCGGCTGTTACCGAGGATCGAGACGCGGTGCGGGAAGAGGTTTTCGATCACCTTCGGCAACGGGAAGGACGGGTCTTTGAACCCCAGCCAGACCAGTTCCGGGTTCTCGTACAGTAGCGGAATCACTTCCCGTGCTTCGCCGGTTAGACCGCCACTTCCCGTGGTCAATAAATCCAAATGGGGCAACACAACGACACGCCGTTCGACGGCGCCACGGACGGCTTCGCGCAACTGCGAAATCATCGTGCCGATCAACCCCACTGGCATCGGCCCCGCAGGTTGATCGGTCTCGCGCGGGCGGCCGTCCAGGTAAATGCAGCGAAGGTTTTGATCGCGCAACCGTGCCCGAAGATTGACGAACAAGTACGGCGCGAGTTCTTTGTCACACTCGATCAGACTGGGCAACCCCCGGACCAAGTGCCCCGCGACATCGGCCATCTCGGACGCATACGCCGCCTCGACCGCTTCTTGCGGGGTGAGCGAGGCAGGGAGTTGCGATTCGGGAACCGTGAGACTCATAGATTCGGGGCCAGAGTGTGAGTGAACAAAAACAAAAACCGTGAACCACGAATGACACGAATCAGACGAATGAAATCAGGACAGCCAAGAATAGTACGCAACGAAAAATGGAGTTCCGACTCCCAACACTCCGCTCCTTGGCTGTCAATTCTGATTCGTCCTATTCGTGTGATTCGTGGTGAACCCGTCTGAGTTACACTTCAATTTTAATCGTCAACGACCCCGTCTCGGCATCTTCGCTGATTTCTTTCACGGTGCCGAGTTGTTGGGCCTTCTGCTTGAGAGCGTCGCGGGTCACTTTATTGATGACCTGCCCGAGTTCCGGCTGGAGTTCTTCCAGGTGCTTTTCCAGTGCTTCTGTCGCTTGTGTTTGAAGGCGTTCGGTTTCGCGTTCGGCTTTCTTTTCGATGTCCTGCTTCAACTGATCCTTCACCCGATCCCGGACGGCTGTTTCGCCGGGGCCGACATCGTCGTAAGTCGTTGCGTCCCGTTTGGCTTCGAGCGTCACTTTCTCATCGACTTCGGACTTCACGGAGACTTCGCCGTTGCAGGGGTCCACGGTCACGGTCAGTTTGCCGTCTTTGCGGGCGAGGGTGCCGTCGTCTTGTTCCTCAAACCCACGGTTCTTGAGTTCGCCCTTCAGCAAGTCGGCCATTTGTTCGGGCGGCAGGATTTCGAGCAACTCCAGTTGCGTGCAGATCTCGTCGGAGCCACGCAGTTCGCGGGTTTCGGATTCCTTCACGGTGATTCGGTAAGCGCGGCTCATGGTTGACTCCTTAAATCTTCAACGGTTCCAGTTGATCGAGAATGCGTTTGGCACGGGC
Organism: Fimbriiglobus sp.; assembly: GCA_043785105.1. GTDB lineage: Bacteria > Planctomycetota > Planctomycetia > Gemmatales > Gemmataceae > Fimbriiglobus. The sequence continues at coordinate 54,929 of JAYVXO010000247.1, read as the reverse complement.
GGTGATCTCATCGCCACGGGCCAGTTCCCAGTCGGCTTTCCAGAGCTGACTCGCTTCGTAGCCGTCGTCAAAGTAGCCAATCGCCCGCGCCGCCCGGTCCCAACGATGCAGCGTGTCCAGTTGTCGTGGGAGTGCCAGAGCGCTGCGTTGGGTGTCTAGGCGATCCGCCAAACGTAGTGGCCCGGAACCTTGCAAACCACCCGTCCAAAAGGATGGCGCCAGTTCGGCGTTGCCCAGAATGGCCGTCGCGGTTCGCAACACGAACCGCGCGAGGTCGGTTCGACCGGACGTTTCAGCGACTTTCAAGAAACTTGCCAGCATCGCTAATTCCGCCCGCCCTTGGTGCCGCATTCGCTTCCAATCACCAATCTGCCCCTTGCTGCGTTCGGAACGAATCCAGCGTTGAGCCAGAACGGGTTGCAGGCATTCCAAAATCGCCGCCCGTGTCCCCATCATATACGGACTGAAGTTCGGCAACTCGGGTTCATCGGTGTTCGCAAAATCGGCAGGACAAAGCAGCCAGCAGAGCGGGTTGAGGTCGAAAACATTCTTGCCTGCAATGACGGGAACAACGTCTTGCAGCGGTCGCAGCGCGTCAAAGGCCATTGAGAAAAAAAGTTCGTCGCCGGCAGTCAGTTCACCCGGCGGCGCGTCCCAAACTTCCTTGGTATCGGTCGGTTTTTCGCTGGTCAGCCAGACTAGGAAGCTAAGGGTGTGCTTACTAAAGGAGAGTTCGCGGGTGCTCAGTGGCACCCGATCCCAAACGCGGCCTTCGACTGGTTGACCTGCCCGCAAAAATCGGTCCCGACGCCAGCCACCGGCGCGCACGAGATGTAGTACCGTCGCCTTGGAAAGTGTATCGCGGATGAGCCGTACACACGTCCGCGTCAAGCAGGGTGGTGCCGGTTGGAACTTGGCGTACACGAGAGTCTGGGCTTGATCCGCAGGCATATATCCCAACAGAAACCGCAAGATCCGCAGCAAGTTGTACTCGAACCGTGACACCGCCGGTGGTCCAGCCGGTTCGGGCGCGGGCGACAGGGGATCGGTCAGCGTCGTCATCGTTTCCGCTTCCAGCCTTTCCATAATCCTACCGCGTTGACCGCTGGGAAGCCATTGATTGCCAACTCCGAACCGTGTAGACGAATTTCCAGTGTATTGCGTTGGTGCCAACACGGGTCATCGGTCTGGTAGCGATCGGTCAAAAAATGAATCCGCTGGTTGGTCGATCCAATCCACCGTCGCGTCTGGTCCGGTTGTTCGCGGAGGTACGGGCCGTCCACAAGCAGATCCGTATGGGCCAATAATTCCGTGATCGCTGGGTCCAACTTGGCGTGGAGAGCTTCCAACGTGTAGCCGCTGTAAATCATCACGCTCAAACCCAGTCGGTGTGCAGCCTTCGCAAGTTCAGCACCGGCCACCGCATGGGCAAACGGTTCACCGCCCAGCAGCGATAAGCCTTCAATTTCCAGTTCGTGTTGTGCTTGTTCGATCTCCGCAATCATTCTCGCCGTTGTCCAAGTTTTGCCCCCCTTGAACGGCAGAAACTCCGGGTTGCAACACCCCAGACAGCGTAACGGGCAGCCTTGGAACCAAATCGCAAATCGCTTGCCCGGACCCTCCGCCTCAGTACACGAAACCACCTGCGCGATTTGCATCGTTCGATCAGTCAGCATCGGCACAAGTTCTAACGACGTTTTCAAGGCCGGGATTCTCGGGGTGACGATGTGTCATTATAGATCGCTCGTGGCAATCCGCACGAACCCGGTTGAACCTTCTCGGCCATCGCACGAAATGTCACGGTCGATGAATTGGCAGATGACATCAATATTGGTGAGCAGGTGCTTGGTCACTTTCGAGACGCGGTATTCGGAAGCGTCCGGTGAAAACGCCAACGGCAACAGAATCTGGTCCGCCGAATGGGGGTCAACCGGACAGCCGGATTCGCGGAACCGGATTGCTTGGTCGGCAACGTCATCCGCAACACGCTCCGCCGACTTGCCCTTTTCACCCAACGCGAAAAACGACGTTGGCACCGTCGGTTGGCGAAACACAACGCCGATGACCGAACTCGGGCCGTTCTCCCATTGCTCGGTGGGAATGTGGGTCTCGATCTCGACAAGCTTCAACCGCGCGGTGAGTTGCTGAGCTTGGCGTTTGCCAATCCCTGCTGGTAACCCGGCAATCGCGCTGAAACCATCAGCCGTGGTTAACACCGGGCTGTCAATAAGTGTCACCCCGTTGACACGCTGGCAGGGCCGAATGACGGCGCGAATTTCCCCACCGCCACGCGGGTAAAAGCCCGGTTGGACCATCGTGAGTTCAACGTCAAGGCCCATGCCTCGTAGGTACGCGGCCCAGGTCGTTTGCAGGTAATGAAAGCACGGCGCGTAAGCCACGTGCGTGCCGCCGGAAATCGTCACGTCGCTTGCCGTGTCCCCTCGCAACGCCAGCGGCAGAAAGACGGTATGAAGCACGAGTGCCGTCGCGCCGGCGGTGCCGATTTGAAAGTGGTACGGCCCCGGCTTCACGTCGCTCGGTTCAAAAACCAGCACGCTGGAGCCGATCGAAGCACCCTTGTATATTCCACCACAAATCGCCGCTGCCGCCTTCACGCAAGCGAAATGCTGCGCCGCCATCCCCGGCTTCGGGCGATTGGCACGGATGTTAAACAGCCGAAACGGCTTCCCCGTCAGCACAGACAACGCCAAGCTCGACCGCAGAATCTGCCCGCCACCTTCACCCAACGAACCATCGAGTTCGATCATCGAAACACCAGAGAGAGGGACTGAAAACCAATAGACACAAGAGAAAACCTTACATCACAAGGTTCACTCCATGTGGCTACAAATCAAGTGCTCAGTTGACATTCAAAAAGCATCGCTTGTAATCTATGTCCGATCGGGCATAATGAACCTATGACTACGCCCACCAAAAAAAGATTGATGCACCTGGGTGAGCGGATCACAAGGCCGCCGTTTTCACGCGACGCCTCGGGTGAGGCGGGGCACCTGTTGTATCTGATTCAGTTGGGCGTTCCACTGGGTATGCCTCAGTCACGCCCGATGCCAAGTGTTGGGTCGCGGGTTCACGAACTTCGCATTCGGGACGCAGGGGAGAACTGGCGAATTTTCTACCGACCCGATCCGGATTGCGTTGTAGTAATCCACATCTTCAACAAGAAAACACGCCAAACGCCAAAGCACGTGATCGAACTTTGCCAACGACGTTTGGTGTCATACGACGAGGGACGAACATGAGCAAAACGAAAACGAAGTCGAAGGCGGTTCCGAAACCCCAAGTCTACGCGACTGCCGGGGAGTTGCTGGGGCTTTCCACGGAAGACCGGCACTTGGTCGAACTGCGAGTCGCGGTGAGCTACGGGGTTCGGCAGCTTCGGGAGAAAGCCGGACTGACTCAAGCCGAACTGGCGGACAAGATTGAATCCAGTCAAGCCCGCGTGGCTCGGATCGAAACCACGAGCCGTGGTGTATCGCTTGATTTGGCTTTTCGAGCCTACTTCGCTCTTGGTGGTACACTGGAATCGCTCAACGCGACCCGTAGTGTTCTGAGCCGTGGAGCGAAATCAAATGGAATGAGTTGAGGTTTCATCATGATTTGCAGTATCCCCGAGAGGAGTTGAACATCTAACCTTTGCCTCCGGAGGGACGGGTCGTTTTTGCCCAAGTTTCGTTGCGAATCACAAGCGAAACAACGGGTGACATCAAGGTGATAAATACCGGGATTTTTTAGCTGGGGCTTTTATTTGTGGGGTGAGTGGATTACCCCACTTCCCGGCAGCACCCCGAGCGTCCTATGTCCGAAATGCGAGAAGTAGAGTGGTCCACGACTGACCGAGGAAGTCACCGACGGCCGTGGCGCAAGTCCACACGTTCATCCGGGAGAGGTGTTGGGAAATGCTACTTGCCGGTATGGGGACCGCACTCGAACGGGCGGTCAAGGCAGGCGGAGGGTTATAAAAGCGCGCGAAACTCTTCGACTGTTAAACCCGAGTCTCGAATGAGTCGCCGCAAGGTTCCCGATTTTAGCGACTGTCGCCCGTGAACGGGAACGCTCAGCGCGAAGGGATGACCTTCACGCTTGAGAATGTGGTGACTGCCTGACACCCGGTCAAGAGTAAAGCCAACTTGTTGAAACGCTCGAATTGCGTCCGGGCCGGTCACGACTGGAAGGCTAGCCATAAACCACAACTGACCGAATCAGCGCCCCAGCTTCCGGCTCTTCTGGTTCGGCAAGCCAAGGTATCTTGCGGGAGTCGTTCTTGTAGCAGCGGATGACGCCTTCAAAAGCCTCTTTGATGTTCGCCAGGGCTTCTTCTTCGGTCTCACCTTGGCTTGCGACTCCGGGGAGGTCAGCCGCCACGACCGAGAACCCGCCTTCCTCTTCGGGGATTAAGTAGACCGAACAACGCCGTTTTGAATGCCGCGATGGTCGCCGAAGCGGTTTGCCGGTCATGTAAGGCCGCATGGCTGAGAAGGACGCTTGCATCGACCTCACTTCTGACAGCGTGTTACCAAACACAAACTCCGGCTGAGGAATTCTCCCGAATTCAAACGAGCAGTCTGGTCGGGTTTCGACATTGCAAACGTGGTGTTCAGACATTATTTGGCCCCTCTACCAAGCCAGGGTCTACCATGATGGCCATCAAACGCCGTTCCATGATCGGAACTCCGGCGGCGAAAAGCTGAACCCTGTACTCTCCTGGCTCTGGGAAACTTGAACTGCCAAAAAAGAAGGCTAGATCAAGAACGGCAAGCGGGTCTTCACATTCAACTTTCCCGTCAACATCAACAACCGGCTCACGCTCTTCATTCGCGTCAACGATCCTAACTTTGATGGTGGTCGGCCCGATGCACTCGGTGATCGCGGCGTATATGCAAATCTGAGGAACAACAAATGGGAACTTCGGGCCTATCACCACTGAAAACAAGCCAAGTAAAGTTTTCTTGCCCGACCCCGGATCACTGTGAACGCCGTCACACACGATCAATGCCAAGGCAAGCGGCTCCCGCTCTTCAGACATCTCCTCACCTCACGCCTTCTGAAGAGCAACGCAATTCCAAACACCCCACTCGCAAATCAGTTTACGACGCTAACTTTTAACGGCGGCAACCAATGCTTATATGCAGATTACACCACATATCCAGGTTGCGCGAGGTCGGGTGAATTGCTCGAACCCCTACGATTTGCAGTATCCCCGAGAGGAGTTGAACCTCTAACCTTTGCCTCCGGAGGGCAACGCTCTATCCAATTGAGCTACGGGGACGCATTGTGGCCAATGTGTTTGAACTATACCCATCCTGACTGAAATGACAAGAGATTTTGCTCGAACCCTGTCCCAACTCTGTCACGGTGCTGGTCGCGTTGGGGTTCGGTTTGGTATGCTTCCTCTTTCCATTTTTCACCAGGATGCGAGTTAACCGATGGCCAAAAAATCGAGCGTGCAAACGGGTTCGTTGTTTCCGGATGAACCCGTCGCAGATCTACCCGCTTCGGTCATGCTTCCCGCCGACTTTCCACAATCATGGACAGCGGCGATGGGGCCGGAGTTCGCAAAATCTTATTTCGCCCAAGTGCAGAAATTCGTGACCGATGAGCGAGCCACGGAGACGATCTTCCCGCCGGAAGCCGATGTTTACAACGCCTTCAAGTACACAGCATTGGATCAGGTCCGGGTGGTGATTCTTGGACAAGACCCGTACCCGACGCCAGGGCAGGGGCACGGCTTGTGCTTTTCCGTGCGGCCCGGTGTCACGATCCCGGCATCGTTACGGAACATTTACAAAGAGTTGCAAGACGACCTCGGCATCGTGCCCGTGAAACACGGCTATTTGCTGTCGTGGGCACAACAAGGGGTGCTGTTACTCAATGCTGTACTCACGGTTCGTTCGGGTAAGCCCGCCTCTCATGCGAACAAAGGTTGGGAGACCTTCACCGATGCCGCGTTGAAAGCCGTGAATGCCTTGCCCCACCGCGTGGTGTTCGTGTTGTGGGGTGCTTACGCGCAGAAAAAAGCGACCGTGATTGATTGGACCAAACACTCGATTTTGAGATCGGCCCACCCCTCGCCGCTGTCCGCAAACACCGGCTTCTTCGGAAGTAAGCCGTTCTCGAAGGTGAATGAAGCACTTGTTGAATCCGGTCAATTGCCAATCACGTGGCAACTGCCAGCGACGGCGATGGAACCGGCGTAGTTCAATTGCGGTCATCGCGTGGAAAACGGATGCGGAACAGCGCGCCGTGCAGGGGTTGGGATTCGATCTCTAACTTCGCTTCATGGTGTTCAAGAACCACTGCTACGAAGGAAAGTCCGAGTCCCATTCCGGCGTTGTAGCCTTCGTACAGGGCGTTATCCCGCTTCGTGGTGAAGTGCGTAGTCAGGCAGTTTTCACGCACTTCTTCCGTCATGCCGATGCCGTTATCACGGACTTCCAGCACGATCGCACCCGGTTCTTCACTGGATCGTAAGTGGACTTCGCCACGCCATCCGGCGGCTTCGATCAACCGTTGCCGCCGGACGTTGTTGTCGAGACTCGCATCTTGGCGGGTTTCTTCTCGGAGGTGGTTGCGCATTTCAAAGGTGGCGTCGCGGGCGTTGAAAACTAGGTTTTCGATGGCTTGTTGAAGGTGCGATAAGTCACCGCGAACCCACAGCGGGCCGGGTTGCTTTTCGTCGAAAATGCGAAGCTTCCATTTTTCACGGCCAATCTCGTCCCACGTCCGCGTTGTTTCCCGGATGAGTTGGTTGAGATCGAGTCGCGTCATCTCCGCCCGGTTCGGGTCGCGGCGCACGGTGCGGAGGATTTCTTGCAGTCGCTCGGTCACGGTGCCGAGGGTACTGCGGACTTCGAGAAGCATCCCGGATTGATCGCGGGTCAGGCCGTTCGCTTCGATACAACGGGCCAGCAAATCGTTGGGGCGGACCAGCAGGTTCTTGATGTTGTGGGCATACGACCCGGCCATGATGCCGATGCTGGCGTAAAGTTGGGACTTCATTTCCAGTGTCGATTTCTCCGCTTCATCGGCCCGCTTTTGAAGTGTTGCCGCGTCGAGTTGTTGCTCCAACAGTTTCCGGTCGAGTTCGTCACGTGCCCGCTCGGCGTCCTGTTGGCGGACGCGAATTTCTAACAACTCGCGTTCCCGGTGTTCGGCTTCGGCTTGAACCGTCAGGCTCTCGAACTCCCGCCGTCGTTCGCGTTGCAAGAAGCGAATCACGAACAGGGCGGCCAGCAACGTGGCCGCGACTAACACGGCCCCGGCCACGAGCGACACCTGTTGCCGTTCCGACTCGCGGCGCTGCAATTTGTTGAAGGCGTGTAACTGATATTCGCACCGAATCACCGCCCGCGAATCGTCGTGACTGACGGGGCGATATTCGAGAACCCGGACCCGATTTTGCTTCTGTTGGCGAGGCCGTGGCAGTGGCGAATCCCACGCAATCGACTCGGTGGATTGGCCGTCGAGGATCACTTCCAGCCGGTAAATCACCGGGAATGACGGCAGTTGGTTCAGGTACGCTCGCGTCGGTTCGGCGAGGCCGCGCATGTGTTCTTCGATCTCATCCCGTTTGTCCCGCAGCCGATCGGGGGCACTTCCGGTCGGGTCTTCCTCACGGAGCCTGACATATTCGCGCACGAGTTCCGGTAGCGTTTTGCGGAAATTCCGTGCCTCATCCAGCCACTCCCGCACGGTGGCTTCGTCGGCTTCTTCGGACCAGTTCGCACGGCTGTACAGTAGGCCCGCCAGCCAGCCGACCAGGACGAGCCACACGAGAATTGCGGGTGCTAAACCTTCGGCGTACTTCCAAATTGGTCGGCGTGGTTTGAGGATTAATGGCGGTGTTGGGGAAGTCATCCGGAACGCCCCCCGAGGATCGGTGGAGCGGCGGTGCGGTCATCAGGTTGGCGCGGCAGTTTCGGAACAAACGCCGATTTTCCACGGCGTTGTTCGATCTCCAAAGTCCGGATTGGTTCCCAACCGTTGTCCGCCCGCCGCCGGTAAACTTCCAACTTCGCGTCGGGGCGTGGTCGGCCTGTGGGATTCGGTTCGGCGGACAACGGCTTGACCACGACGACGTACTCCCCTGTCCCACCTAGCCGTTCGCCGTTGTCGTCGAACAGTGCAGGACGACGGTTGCGAAATTGCGTGATGAGGTCATCAGAGCGGGTAATGATGCCGCCCACCGTTTGCACCGTTGATTCCGGTGCGGGAAAACACGCTTCTGCCAAAACTCGCCCCATTTCGGCGAAGTGCAAAACATCTTCGGTGCTGTTGGGCGGGCGGAGTTCGTAGCCCGCTGGGGGTTGCGGGTTTTGGTCCGGTGTGTCCCACCCGACGGGGTTGTGGTGCGTGAACAACACCACAGGAACCGGCATGGCGTGGATCGGCCACGCGAACTCCCCGTCCCGGTAGAACGCATTGACGGGGATGCCGTCACCCGTCACCACGACCAGTCGATCCCGGAGTTGTGGCTCCGATTCCATGATGGTTCGCAACAGCCGTCGGGCCGGAGTTGTCACCGTGGGCAGCACAAGGACGGTGTGGTGTGCGGGGTTTTCGCGGCAGTAACTCAGGATCGCCTCCGCCGTCTTCTTTTCATAAAAGTTGGGCGTGCTGAACCCACCGATGCTGTAATGGACTTCCCAGGTTTCCAGGTGCGCTTTGCCCCGAAGGGCGTCGCCGAACCGCTCGTGCAAGTCGGTGGAAAAGGGGTCGTCTTTCCACACCACGCTCAGAACCTTCGGCGTGGCGTTTGCCGGAAGGGTCGGTTTGACAGCCATCAGCAGCCCCGATGCAACCGCTGCTGTGGCGACCAAGCCGGGTTGTTCCGGGTGCAAACGCGACGACTGCCAAGCAAAGTCGAGGACGGCCTCGGCCATTTGCCGGTTGGTGAAACAGAAGCGGAACGAACGATCGTCGTAGACATCAATGAGATTCTTCCGCATTGGACGAAGCACTTTTGCGACGTTGGGTTCGTCCGTCTCGTAATCTTCGGGCTTCAACTCATCGGCGGTTGCGGTCGTCAGTAACATCAGCGGTCGGTCACCGTGCCAGACCTTTTGTCGATCCAGAGCGCGGGCTAAATCCACCGCCCGATCACTCGACCCGCCACCGATGATGGCTAGTGGAGGCCGTTCGCGCTTGGCGAGTGCCTGAATCCAGTGATCGGTTGTGGCTTCGCCGGTGAGTTTGTACCAGCGGATGCGAAGTTTGCCTTCCCGACCGCGCTGCGACAGCACCACTTCGGGAATCGTGGTCGTTGAATCGTTGAAGGCGTTCGAGTCATCGACCTCCAACCCCGGCACGGTCATTTGCGCCCGCACAAAGCCGGAAACGAAGCGTTCCCAGGTGGTCCCGTTGGTGGTGGTGTGCAACCACGCCATCTCTTGATCGGGCGACGACAACGGCAACAAACGCGGCGCCCCGGCCACGCGGTCCAGCCACGAAATATGCACGCCGGTGGCGAGTACCGCAACCGGCAGGCAAATGAGCAGCACAAGGCCGAGCCATAAAAATCGGGTCATGAGTAACCCCGCAGGAACCGGAATCACAACAATACTTAGTTTAGCGAAGCGGTCAAAACTGGATGTAAATGAACGTCTTGGCGACCCCAGGGGCAAGCACCACGACTGCCGCGATTCCACACGCGGCGAGCATCATTCGTAGTGGTTCGGGCACTCGAAACGAAATCGCCACACCCGCTTCTTGCATCAAACCGATGACGTGCCCGAACAGCCCGCAGACGATCAAAAGTGGCACGACCAGGGGAACGCCAAACTCGTGCCACGAAGCCGGTGCTGAAGCCGTGGGGGTGCAACTGAACCCTAGCATGGATTCCATCATCACCACGCCACCCGACCAATCATTCATCCGCACCAGAATGAGGCAGAACAGAAACTGATACGTCGTGCAGAGCCATGCGATGATTTTCCAAATCAGACTGTGACGGATTGCATCCACGAACGGGATTCCTGTCAACGCCCGGACATACAGGCGATGCGCGCACATCAAAAGTCCGTTGCAGACGCCATACGCCAGCCAGTTCCATGCTGCTCCGTGCCAGAGTCCGCAGAGGACGAAGATGGTGAAGAGGTTGAGGTAAGTACGGAGCGCGCTGCCCCTACTACCGCCGAGTGGGAAGTAAAGATAATCACGCAACCAAGTCGAAAGGGACAGGTGCCACCGGCGCCAGAAGTCGGTGATGCTGGTGGCAAGGTAGGGGTTGCGAAAATTCGGCGGCAACTCCAAGCCGAACCATTTCGCACAACCAAGGGCCATGTCCGTGTAGCCGGAAAAGTCGCAGTAAATCTGCACCGCCCAAGCCACCACCGCCCACCGCTGGGTGACCGCGTCGTAAGCAGTTGGGTTATGAAACACGTCCGCGACGAACAGTTGATCGAGGTGATCGGCGATGAGCAGCTTCTTCACCAAGCCGCCAACAAATAACCAAATTCCATCCGCAACATGTTGGCGAGTGACAGTGGGTACGGTCGTCAGTTGCGGTAAAAACTCCACGGCCCGGACGATCGGCCCTGCGGCGAGTTGCGGGAAGAACGACACGAACAGTGCGTAATCGACGAAGCTTTCAACGGCGCGAATCTGCCTGCGGTACACGTCCACTGTGTAACTGATGCCCTGAAACGTGTGGAAGCTAATCCCAAGTGGCAACGCAATCTTCAGGGTCGATTCTGAAACACTCCACCCGAGTATCTCTGCGAGTGACATCGCGTTGTCATAAACGAACGGCGTGTACTTGAACGCGAACAATAGGCCCAAGTTTGACACCACACTGGCAGTCAACCACCGTCGCCGGATGTGTTCACTCGTGGCCTGTTCAATCTGCAACCCGGCCACGTAATCAATCACCGTGAGCAGCAAAATCACTGGCCAATAATGGGGCGGCACCCAGGCGTAGAAGAGCCAACTTGCGAGGAGCAGGATGCGGTATTTGTGCGACCGCTTCGTTGTGACGTGGTAGAGAATCAGCACGATCGGCAGGAACAGGAAAAACGCCTTGCTCGCAAAAATCACGGCGTAGCTCCTGGCGTCGGAGCCGCGTGCGGCAGTCGTTCCAATTGGCCGCGTACCCACAGGGACAGCTTCTTGGCACCACCACCGTTGAGGTGGATCAAGTCCGCGAAATCGGTGTCATTCAGTCCCAATCGGTCTCGGTCCGCACTCAACAAAATCACCTTCCGCCGTGTGACAAATTCGCGCAATCGGTCCTGATACTCCGCCACCGCAGCCGGGTATTTCGTCTCCAGGTCTTTGGTCACGGGCATATCGACAAGGACCAGTTGCGCGCCCCATTCGGTCTGCAAGTCGGCGATGCGATCGAGGTACTTCAAGTGCGATCCGGTGCGGTACTTGTCCAAAAAGTCGAACGGCGCCATTCCGGCATTCGTGGCTTTTCGCTTGGCGTAATTTGCGTTCACGAACCACGGCGCCGGCGCGTAGCCGTGGCCATCCCGGAGTGCGTTCGAGTACCGCAAATTGTCTCGCACTTCGCGGGTCGCCTCGGGGCAACAACTGGGGAAATGATCGTCTAACGTGGCCGCCAGACTCATCCGAATGCCGTGCCGATAGCGGTACAACGCCCACCCGCAACGGAGTTGTCCTTCAAGAAATCGCCGCGTGATCCAGCCCCGTGCATCGGGCCGCGTTTGTATGCAATCGAACCAATCACCCCACGACAGAATCGAGTACGCCCCGTGCGGTTCGTTGCGTGAGTCGTTCATATCCGTGCAAGAGATGCCATAAATCACCAGCTTCGGTGGTGTCGGGCAACCGTGTTGAAGGGCATAATAAAAATCAGTCGTGGTGCCGCCAGGAAGTCCCACGGCATAGCCGTTTTGCAGAACCGTTTCGCCCCACCGCACCCCGGCGGTGAGGTCCGGGTCGAAGCCTTCACTCACGGGTGACCCGCCGATGATGACGAAGTCGCGCGAGTCGGCAGCACAGCCCCGAATGCGTTCGACGTAATCATCCGGCGAGTGACGTTCCCACCGATCGCGGAATAGCACCACGATGCCGTCGATTGCCACGAGACCGACGACGGCCCACACCCCCGGCAGTAACCGGCGAGCGAATGAGGACAGTTTGTTTGCGGGCGAACCGGGCATTCCATCAACCAATAGGGGCACCAGCACAACACTTGCAGGAAGATACCGCGTGGGACGGTCGTGCGGAAAGGGGAAGTTCTCCGGGTGCGTTTTGTTGACGCTCCCTTGTTCCCCAACCGGGCGTCGCATACAACACTGACACTTTGAATTGCCGTCCGGGCTTTCCGCAGGAGAATTGTCGTGCCGCGTATTCGTCTCGTAGTTGTTATGGCGTTGATGTTCGGGTTCGTGTCTGTTGCAATGGCTCAAGACAAGCAGCGGTATGAAACCAAGTTCGAGGCCGGTAAGCCGTTCTACCAGAAGCTGACGACGAAAGTCGAACAGACGATGAAAGTGCAAGGCGGGTCGGATGTGGCCCTGAAGCACGAGCAGACGTTCTTCTTCAAATGGACGCCGATTAGCCAAGATAAAGAAAAATGGGTCGTCAAGCAGACCATCGAAGGCGTGAAGTTCAAACTGGACATCGCCGGTCAGCCGATCGACTACGATTCGACTGACGCCAACCCAGCCGGTGCCGCCGGGAACCCTGGTTTGTCCGAGTTCTTCCGCAACCTGATTGGGCTGGAATTCACCGTGACCTTGGGCAAGGGCATGGTTGTCGAGAAAGTCGATGGCCGTGAAGAAGCCCTCAAGAAACTGAAATCGGTCAACCCGCAAATGGAACAAATCCTCAGCGCGATCCTCAGCGATGAAGCCCTGAAGGAAATGACCGATCCTTCGGCTGGTCTGACGGCACCCGTCGAGAAGGCTGTCGGCGAAACATGGGAAAAGAAAAGCACGCTCTCCCTCGGGCCAATCGGCAGCTACGATCGGACCTACACCTACACCGCCAAGGGTAAAGATACCGATCCAGCCAAGAAGGAACTCGACCGGGTCGAGGTGAAGCCAACCCTGACGTACAAGCCACCCGTTGCCGGGACCGACAACCTGCCGTTCCGCATCAAAGCTGGCACGATCGGCACCAAAGAAGTGAAGCAAGGCTACATGTTGTACAACGCCAAAACGGGCCGCGTGCAAGAAGTCCGCTTCAACGTCATCATGGAAGGCGAGATCGACGTGACGATCGGCACCGCCGACGCCAAGGTCAAGCTCTACCAGGACCAAAAGACGGAACTCGACACGGCGGACACATCGTTCATTCCGGTCAAGAAGTAACCTGCTTGAGTTGAACGAAAATTCCAAACCCGACGGGCCGTTGCCGTCGGGTCTTTCATTTGTGGGACAACGCTATGAAAATCGCCGTCCTCGGTGCCCAAGGTCAATTGGGGCGTGACCTCTGCCCGCGTCTCTCCGGGGACGTGTTGCCGTTATTGCGTGCCGATCTGGATTTGGAAAAGCCTGAAACGATCGCGGCGTATTTTGCGGCCCATCGCCCGGATGTCTTCGTCAATTGTTCCGCGTACAACTTCGTCGATCAAGCCGAGACGGACCCGGACGCGGCATTCCGGGTCAACGCCTGGGGCGTCCGCGCACTGGCCGAAGCCTGCCGCGATGCGGGCGTGTACTTGGTTCACTTCAGCACGGACTATGTCTTCGGACTCGACACCAATCACCGAACGCCACTGACGGAAAACGATCCGCCCGGCCCGGTGAGTATCTACGGTCTGAGCAAGCTTGCCGGGGAATATCTCGTTCGGTCCATTTGCCCGCATCACCTCGTGATTCGGACGTGTGGTCTGTACGGCGTATGGGGCAGTGGCGGGAAGGGCGGCAACTTCGTGGAAACGATGTTGCGGGTGGCGGGGCAGGGGAAGCCACTGCGCGTGGTCAACGACCAATTTTGCACGCCGACCTACACCGTCGATCTGGCGGACATTACGGCGCAATTGATTGCCCGATCGGAACAAGGACTTTTTCATGTGACCAATGCGGGCAGTTGCACGTGGTACGAATTGGCCGACGCGATCTTCCGGTGGTCCAACATTTCGGCGGACCTGTCACCCATTACCAGCGAACAGTTTAACGCCAAGGCACGCCGTCCGACCTACAGCGTGCTGGCCAATTTGAAGCTCGTCGAACACGATGTCACCCCTTCACGCGCCTGGCAGGAAGGACTTGCCGCCTACCTGACGGAACGAGCGACAAAATCATCCGGGTAAAAACCGGCGAAATCCTTGACCGTGCCCCGTGATTAGCATACACTGCTAATGAGACGCAATCTCAACAAGCTTGCCTGTGGCTCGGGAGAGCCTTCATGTTGGTACCGCTCGATTTATTGCAGACTGGGGAATGGGCCGAAGTGGCCGAGGTGAGCGGTGACCCAAGTTGGGTTGGCCGACTCGCCGAGCTGGGCATTCGTCAGGGCTGTCGGCTCCAAGTTCTGCAACCCGGTTCGCCGTGTTTGCTTCAAGTGGCGAACTGCAAACTCTGCGTGCGTGGCAACGATTGTGCGCAGATTCTCGTTCGCCCCGTTTTGTCACAAAAATGCTGACACTCGATCAACTCCAGCCGAACCAGCAAGCGCGCGTCCTGTCACTCGCTGGTGAACCGGCACTGGTGCAACGGCTGTATGAACTGGGACTGTATGAAGGCGAAACGATCGAACTCATCACGTTCGCCCCGCTTGGTGACCCAGTGGAAATCCGCGTCGGCAACACCCGGCTCAGTCTTCGCAAGCGGGAAGCGGCGTTTATCACCGTGGAACTGATCTAGTCGCGGCCCTCTCTGCTGAGAACACCATGTCGTTATTGAAAGTCAAAGTGGCGTTGGTGGGGAACCCGAACACCGGGAAATCGACCTTATTTAATGCTCTTTCCGGCCTCCGTCAGCAAGTGGGTAACTATCCGGGCGTCACGGTCGAGATGAAGAAGGGCCGGTTCGTTCACGGCACAATGGAATTTGAACTGATCGACCTGCCCGGAACGTACAGCTTGGCCCCGCGAAGTCCGGACGAAATGGTGGCCGTCGATTTACTTCTGGGTCGGCGGGCGGACGAATCGAAACCCGATCTGATTTTGTCGATTGTTGACGCCTCCAATCTGGAACGCCATCTCTATCTGACCACGCAACTCATGGAACTCGGCGTCCCGGTCGTTCTGGCCGTGAACATGGTCGATGTGGCGGCAAACCAAGGCGTGAAACTCGACCTGGGGTTGCTCGCCAAACAGGTGAGGCTACCTGTTGTTGCGGTTCAAGCGAATCAGGGTTTCGGGTTGGTGGCATTGAAGGACGAGTTAGCCCGCAGCGTGGGGACTGCCACTCCGCTTGCGCCGCCGTTACCCGACGCCGTCGTTCGAGAAGCAGCGATATTTTCGGCGCAGTACGGTGATGAACTGCCGCCGTTTCTGGCCCGGCGGTTGTTGTTCGACATCGACGGGTATGCGGAGCAATGGCTTGTCGCCAAACACGGCCCCAGTTTGAAACAGGATGTTCAAGCCGCCCGTGAACGACTTGCCAACGAAGGGTGTTCGGTGCCGGGTGTTGAAGCGAAAACCCGATACGGCTGGATCCGGCAAGCCGTGGCGAAGGCCGTCACGAAGCCGACCTACAAGCCGATTACCTGGAGCGATCGAATTGACCGGATCCTCACGCACAAATTGTGGGGAACGTTGATCTTTTTGGCGGTCATGTTTTTCGTGTTCCAGTCGATCTTCGTCTGGGCGAAGCCGATGATGGACCTCATCGACACGTTGCGAAACTTGGCATCCGAAGCGGTGACCAATCACATGCCGACGGGACCGCTGCAAGCGTTGATCGTGGACGGGATCATTAAAGGTGTTGGCAGTGTTCTCGTGTTCCTGCCGCAAATCGTGATCCTGTTCGGCTTCATCGCGGTGCTGGAAGATTGCGGGTACATGTCGCGGGCGGCGTTCTTGATGGACAAGATCATGAGCCGGTGCGGGCTGAACGGGAAGTCGTTTATCCCGTTGTTGTCGTCGGTCGCGTGTGCGGTGCCGGGGATCATGGCCACCCGCGTGATTGAAAATCGCCGCGATCGGCTGGCGACAATTATGGTCGCGCCGCTCATGAGTTGCTCGGCACGGTTGCCGGTCTATGCCCTGTTTATCGGGGCGTTTTTGAAAGACGGCTTCCCGTGGTGGCTGCCGGGTCTGACGTTGTTCGGCATGTACCTCATCGGGTTCGTCACGGCACCGCTGGTCGCACTGCTGTTGAAGCGGACCCTGTTACGCGGCGACACCCCACTTTTCGTGATGGAACTGCCGGCGTATAAACGCCCATCCATTCGGACGATCTTGCTGCGGATGCTCGATGCAGGGACCGCGTTTATTCGCCGCGCCGGGACGCTGATTCTGGCGTCGATGATCGTCGTCTGGGCTACACTTTACTTCCCCATCTCTGACGGCAACGGTGGCAACTACCCCGACGCCGTGGCCAACCAAGCGGCCCAAGTCAGTACGCTCGATGACGAGATTGCGGTGCTGAAAGCGAAGAACGAACCGATTGAGGAACTGGTTGCAAAACGGGACGCGATGGAGCAAGAGAAAGACCGGCTCAACGGGGAATGGAAGCGGCACAGTGTCCTGGGGCAGATGGGCCAAACGCTGGAGCCGATGTTTCGCCCGCTGGGGTGGGATTGGAAAATCGGCATGGCGGTGATTGCGAGTTTCCCCGCGCGTGAGGTGATTGTCGGCACTTTTGGCATCATCTACGACCTCGGGGAAGTCGATGCAAAAACCATCGACGACGCGAACGACGAAAAAGCAAGCGGGCTGAAAGCGGCACTGAAAAACGAATGGCGTGACGACGCCGTGCGGGGCAAATATGCAGTCCCCGTTGCACTGTCCGTAATGGTCTTCTTTGCACTCTGCTGCCAGTGTGCATCAACACTCGCGGTCATCAAACGGGAAACGCGAAGTTGGGCGTGGCCAATTTTCACGTTCTTCTACATGACGATTCTGGCCTATTTCGCGGCCATGTTCACGTTCCAAATCGGGCGACTTATCACCAACGCGGTGAGTTAACGGAGGGGTGAAATGGACACACAATCAGTTTTAGCAACGCTCGTCGTTGGCCTCGCGTTGGTGTATTTGGCGCGCGGGATGTATCGGACGTGGTTTCGGACTGGCGTGAAGACGGCGTGCGGGTCGGGGTGCAATTCGTGCGCGAAGGGTGCTGTCGTTACGCCAGAATCCACACGTCGAATCGCGTTGCCGCAAGTGTGACCACACCCGGTTCACTTCTGTTGGTATTCCCGTAGGAAATCGTCCCGCGAAATGCCGCTCTGGGTTAGTGCCGCCCGCAGTGTCGGCCCTTTGATCGTGCGGTGTCCCGGTAGCGTCATTGGCGTGATCGTGCCGTCCGCTTCTGTTCGAGCGAGCGACACATGGTTGCCTATGCGAACCACGACGAAACCCAAAGCTGCCAGGGCACGCAGGACGCGGTCGGATGGGGCATCGACGGGGAACTTGGCCACGGCACGCTCCGTGGTCAGACGGGAGCCGATATTTCAGCCACGAACGCTTCCAGCACAGGGCCGTCGTCGTCCGACGGGGCCAGGGAGTCCGGGCCAAAAGTCTCGACGTGGAAGACTAACGCCGATCGCACGTCCGCAAGGGCTGCCTCGTAGCTGTCCCCTTGGCCGACGACCGTCCCCCGCGCCAACCCCAGTGGGTAAGCAACATAACCATCAGCATGGCGCTCAATGACGATCTTCAGCGGGGGAATCATGATCGACCTCCAGAAGGTACTGCTAGCATTCGGGCCATTGACCGCCGCGACCGGGATTCGTCGCCGCGACAGACCCCCACACCCGACAATCCAACATAAGCGGTCT
Organism: Fimbriiglobus sp.; assembly: GCA_043785105.1. Lineage (GTDB taxonomy): Bacteria > Planctomycetota > Planctomycetia > Gemmatales > Gemmataceae > Fimbriiglobus. The sequence continues at coordinate 37,052 of JAYVXO010000247.1, read as the reverse complement.
GGACATCTGCCGCCAAACGACTCAATTCAGCAGCATCGGAGCTGAAGAGCCTATAGGTCACGGAAAACCGGACACGCCTCCGCTGTCTGCTGCAGCACCTGGTTCGGCGTTCGGGGCCAAGTGCCGCTCCAACGCGCCTGCCAGGTACAGGCCGAGCGACAATCCGCTGTCCACCGGCCCGCCCGCCCCCTCGGTGTACCGGAACACCTTCGACTGCCCGCCCGACTCGCGGACGAACACCGCCCCGCAGCCCTGCTCGTAGAACTCCAGTACGATGTCCGTCGGCCCCGGCGACCACCCCGAGCCAGCGAACTCCGAGGCCGCCTCCCGCCGTAGTTCGGCCACTTGCGACGGGTGACTGAGACCCTTAGGGAACAGCCAGCCGAGCGACCCGCCGGCGGCCCGCAGCAGTCGGCGGAAGTCGGCCCCGAACGGCACCCCGTCGGCCGCCTCAACCAGGTCGATCTCGGTGTCGGTCAGGCCGACGCACCGGGGCAGCACCTCCAGTAGTGCGAACGCATCTTCCGGCGTAACCAATCTAACCACGGAAGCCCTCTCTGCTGCCGTACAAATGTTTAACACAATCCCAACATTGGTTAACAATCTAACTGTATCCACAGATCGAATAGTACGGGGCTTCCGACCGCCGGATCAAGGATTTTCTTGCCTTCCTGCAAGCGTCCTTGATCGCTACTTCGCCAACGGCTTCACGAATTGAAATTGTAGCGTCAACTCCACACGGTTTTTGGTGCGGGTTTGCTTCAACTCGACGCGGTCGAACAACTCCAGCAGTGCGATGATGTCTCCCAACTCGCGGTCCACGTCTTTTTGCGGGCGGTTGCTTGCGGTGGCCAGGACTACCGCAACATCCGGTTTGTGCTGCTTCAAGTAGGCTTGAATGTTTTGGGCGGCGATGCGGATCAGCGGGGGATCGGACTTCGTGGCGGTTGGCGGCGTGAAGCTGCGGATGCGGTCCTCGGAACTGGCGATCAGGAGGTGGTGGTCCTTCACCGCATACGACGGCGAGAAACCGGACGGGAACGCGACCGGGTTGGCTAGCGACTTCACCACGAGATCGTTTTTGACGGTTTCGGTCGCATCAATCTGGTCGGTGTGGGTGCGGTTATACGTGAAGCGAACGAACTGCCCGAGAAAGTCGAGTCCTTGCAGCACGGCCCGGTTCAAATTAGCGGGCTTGTCGCCGCTGTTCAGTTGGAGGGCGAAGGTCCAGGCGGGCGCCCAGTTCGATTTCGCGGGCGGTTCGAGCCAGAAGACCCAATCGGGGCCGAGGCCGTTCAACACGAGGGCGAGTTTGTCGCGTCCCACAGCCGGCCCAACGCCCTGGTCGAGTGCGTTGGCCAGTCCCTCTTTCCCGCCGTCCGGTAAAAACGTGGCGAGCGCGTCCCGGACGCTATTGGCGTTCACGCGGCCACCCACGGCGAACAGCGCCGCGTTCGGGACCGCGTTCCAGAGCTTCGATGTGCCGTCGGCGGGAAAGAGAAACGGGTGCAGCTCCTTGGGCAACACGTCGCGGTTGAAACTGGCGACCAAGCCGACTTCGAGTTCCTGCGTCGGGTGGATCGTCACGGCGATGCTGTTCGTCGCCGTCCAGACTTTGCGGAACTGCGTCAGGAACGCTTTCTCGTTCGCGTCCTTGGAACCGTCCGTTTTCGTCACCAACTCGGCATCAAACCCACGCGGGTTGAACAAGCAGACGGCCATCTTCTTCGAGACGCCCAGTTCCAGCAGTCGGGCGGCAATTCCACTAGGTTTGTCGGTCAGCGGAATCAGGCTCTGGTCGATGATCCCGTGAATGGCTTGTTCACGGCTGGAGAACGCGAAAATGCCGTCGTAAACGCGGTAGAACTCACGAGTACCCGCCACTTTTTCGCGGACGTAGTAGCGCTGCCCCCGGTGTGATAGCTCCTTGACCGGGCGGATTTCGTTGCCTTGCAGTTGCAGTTTATTCACGCCGTCGATCAGTTGTTGCAGAACGTCCATCGAACGGGGTTTGATGAAAATGATGCCAGTTTCGGAATCCGGTTTGCCAACCGGACCGGGTTGATACGCCAGGACGATGGCATCGCCCAGGACCGCATCGCGGACCTGTTCGGAGGTCACGCCGAGTTGGGTCGTGAGGAATTGTTCCGCGACTTTCAGCTTGTCGAGTTCGTTGGGATTGGCGAGTTGCTTACCGACGGAGGACTTTAAGAACCACTCCGCCATCAGCGAATCGCCGATGGTCTTCAAGTGTTGACCGGCATCCCGCACGATCAAGCAAATCGTAGTGTCCGACGGCACGAGATGGAGCACGGCGTCGATCGAATCCGCCGACCTCGCAGCACCAGCAATGCCGCTCATTACGAACAGTGTCGGCAAAAACAGGCGGAGGGAGTGCATCAGGGATTCTCGCATTAGGACTTCAACTTCGGAGAGAATCCGACATCGCGCAAAAATAAGTTGACCGCACGGCGCGTGCTGTCAGTGATCGGTTCCAGTCCGGATTTCGCAGCACTCGGCAAGGCGGCGAGTGACTCCGTTGCCGGTTCCAGCGTGGCGGGAAGGTCGATTTGTGGCACTGCCATCGGGTCCACCGGAAACAAGGAGCGTGTTGGCCGCATGGCCTGTTCGGTAGCGCGGCGGGTCATTGCCGTCAGTGCGGACCCGGCTTCGGCAACTTGGTCCGTAACTCGTGGTGTGTTGATGGCGGGTGGCTTCGGTGCTACTTCGACAATCTCGGGTGCAGGTTTTGATCCGGCTTGAGTGAAGTACACTCCGAGGCTAATGAACAGGCAAGCCGCCATCGTGAGGGCAGCGCCACCGACAAACAGACGGCGTTGTCGGCGTTGCCGCCGATCGTTCAGTACCGTCAACAAAACTCGCTGATTCGAGCCAACACTGGGTGTCGGAACCGGCGTCGGGAAGGCCGTGAATGCGGCAGTTGCCTTCAGCAAATCGCGGCAGGCGGGGCAGGTCTGTGGGTGGCGACCCCCCAGTCGATCGTGCGAAAGTTCGCCATCGAGAACACGCTGAACAACGGCTTCAAACGCCGTGCAATCGGGCGACGGGTCAAGATTCGGTGTGTGCGATTCGTGGTTCATGGTCGTGTCGCGGGCGGGTGGAGTTTGGGCATTTCTTCAGGCAGCGGATCATCCGTTACGTGGCCGTGGAGTTTGAGTTCGTTCAGCACTTGGCTGCGAGCGCGATGAAGCCATGTTTTTACCGTGCCGACCGGGCGGCCGACTACCACCGCAATCTCGTCGTAGGGCTGACCTTGTTCGTGGAACAAGATGAACACTTCCCGGTAATCGTCCCGCAAAGTATTGATCGCGGTTTGCAGTGCGGTCGTCAGTTCCTCCGCAGGCGAGTCTGCGGGACGGCTGGGGACATCTTGCAAGAACTCGGTCGGCTCCGGAATTCGCCCCCGTTTACTGATGCAAGTTCGGCAGCGGTTGACCGTGATGCCGAAAATCCACGGCCTCAAGGGCCGCGACGAGTCCCACTTGTTCAGACTCCGGAAGATGCGCAAAAATACCTCTTGCGCCACGTCTTCCGCGTCTTGGCGGTGGCAGAGCAGCCGAAAACAGAGGGCGAAGATTTCCGGCTGAAACCGGTCAATCAACTCCCGCATCGCGTCGGGTTGGCCCTTCAAACAGCGGCTGACGAGTTCCTCGTCGGTGGGCACACGGTTCCCCTCCGCGAGATATACCCGCGGTCAACGCACGAAGTTTCAATCTCGGTGATTCGCAGCGGGTGGCGAGATATTTCCCGAGCTAGCGGGACCGTTCGCGGGCTTCGTGCAAAATCTCGATGACTTCCTGAACCGAAGTTTCGCGGAGTGCTTTGCCACGCTTTTCGAGCGCTTCGCTAAACCGGATCGCCGTGTCTTGCATCTGTTCGTGTGTTTCGGGCGACCCGCCGATCAGCACCATCTCGGGAGTTCGGGTGATCCGTTGATGGCCGTCCGTCGAATCCAAGCCGATGCCGAGGACGCCTTCAATGACCGGCTCCTTCTTAGTCCGTTTCGAGGGTTTCTTTGCCACCGAGTCTCCTTCACGTTGTGGTTTCGGGAAGCCTACTGCATTATTCCCAATAAACCCGGCGTTGGGTAGGGAATCCTTCCCACGGGTTGCTTGCGTCCGGCGAACAGGACCGCTAAACTCGTGATACGGCACGTTCGTGGTAATCGAACTGTCGAATTCTCTTTTCCCCCGTGACGTGTATGCCTTCCTTGATCTTGCTGAAATCACCGGGCGGCGCGTCCGCCGGTCAGATCCACTCGCTCGACGAGGGCACCGTGTTCGTAATCGGCCGCGACGCGGAGGTCTGTCAAATCGTGGTCCCGAACAGTGCGGTCAGCCGTAAACACGCCGTACTGACGCTCAAAGGCGGTAAATACATCGTTGAAGACCTCGGCAGCCGTAACGGGACATTGATTAACCAAAACCGCATCGCGGTGCCCACGGCGTTGAAGAACGAGGACCGCGTCAAGATTTGCGACTTCCTGTTCCGGTTTTACGACGAAAACGCGCCGAGAGTTGCGCCGGCGGTTTTGCCTGCCGACCATTCAGATGACATCGAAGCGAACGAAGCCGACGAGATGACCACGGTTCGTCACTCGTTCAGCGCCGGTGGCAGTGGTGCGAAGGAACTGCTAGAAGTCCAACCGTCGGAACGGTTGCTAGCCTTGCTCGAAATCAGTACTAGCCTTTCCCGCACGCTGGAAATGGATCTGCTCTTGCCACAAATCGCGGACACCCTGTTCAGCGTCTTCAAGCAGGCCGATCGTTGCTTCGTGATTATGTTGGACGAGCAAGGCCGCATGATTCCGAAAGTCGAAAAGTCGCACCGCTCCCGGCCCGGCGGAGAGGGGTTGCGGTTCAGCAAAACGATCATCAAAAAGTGCCTCGATTCGGCACAGTCTTACCTCAGTGAAGATGCATCAGCGGATTCCGCAATGGGTTCGGCACAGTCGATCGCCGAATTCCGGATTCGATCCGTCATGTGCGTGCCGCTGATGACGGCGGAAGGCAAGCCACTCGGCGCGCTTCAACTCGACACCCAGGACATCGGCAAGAAATTCCGGGACGACGACTTGAAGATGCTCACCATCGTCGGCAACCTCGCGTCCGTTGCGATTGAAAAGGCCCAAGTTCTCGCAGCACTGGTGACAAGCGAAAAGGAACGCAAGGAAATCGAAGTCGCACGCAAAGTCCAACTCGGGTTCTTACCGAAGTCATACCCGGAACTGCCAGGCTATGAGTTTTTTGCCTACTACAGTCCCGCCCAGTCCGTCGGGGGGGACTACTATGACTTCATCACCCTGCCAAGAGGGCGGATCGCGGTCGTGTTAGGGGATGTCGCCGGGAAGGGAGTCGCGGCCGCTTTGTTGATGGCGAAATTGAGCGCCGAAGTGCGGTTCTGCATGCTTACGGAAACGGACCCGGCGAAAGCGGTCATGCTCTTGAACAACCAACTGATTAACGGTGGCATCGGGGAACGCTTCGTCACGTTCGCCGTGATGATTATTGACCCCGCTGCGAATCAAGTGACGGTCGTGAACGCGGGCCACATCAACCCGATGAAAATGCAGTACGGCACCCCGTTTGTCGATGTAATTTCCCACGCGGAGAGCGGCCTGCCACTCGGAATAGGTCTCGATTATGTCTACGAAGCGAAGACGATTGAGATGAACCTCGGCGAAACACTGATTGTCTTTACCGATGGCGTGACGGATGCGGAAGCCCCCGATGACTCCCGTTTCCAGCACGATGGGATTCACCTAGCTGTTAAGCTAATGCCCGCTTCCACCTCATCACCGCGACCACGCTCCATCGGGGACCACGTGATACGAGCCGTGGATCGACATGCGAATGGCCGTGCCCAAAGTGACGACATTGCGTTCGTCAGTTTCGGTCGGGTTGAGGAGAACATCTCCACGACTTCGAGCGGGTCGGTTCCCAAGTTAGTCGAACCGGACACGGGCCGTATGACTAAAAACTAAGCTGCTTCCGTCACCACGAATTACACGAATCGAACGAATAAGCAAAATGAGTCTCTGGAACCGTGGAGTTACTTTTGCATGTGATTTGCACTATCCTCAACGATCCTGATTTGATTCGTGCCATTCGTGTGATTCGTGGTGGTACTGTTTTCTGGGCTAATCGTCACGAGATTTGAGTCGATGAGCAACCCGACGGCTTTCCCTGACACCGACGTTGAGACCGAACACAAAGTTCGGTATCAACCGCCGTACCACGTCATCCTGATGAACGACGACGACCATTCCTTCGCCTACGTCATCGTGATGTTGAAGGAACTGTTCGGCCACCCGGTTGAGAAGGGCTTCAAAATGGCGGAGCAGGTGGACAACGAAGGGCGATCTATTGTCCTGACCACGACCCGCGAACATGCCGAATTGAAACAAGAACAAATCCACGCCTACGGCCCTGACCCCACGATCGCACGATGTGCGGGTTCGATGACGGCCGTCATCGAACCCGCCGAGTGATTGACTGGCGTTACTTCTTAACGATCCGCTTAACGGAGATGATGGTCACGTCTTCGACCGGCACGTCGCCGTGCCCGCCCTTTGTAGTCGTCTTCACGGCTTTAATCTTGTCAACAATGTCCATCCCCTCGATCACCCGACCGAACGCACAGTAGCCAAAACCAGCAGTATCGGGTCGGCTGTGGTTCAGGAATTTGTTGTCCGCGACGTTGATAAAGAACTGGGACGTGGCACTATCAACGTCAGGCGTTCGGGCCATTGCAAGCGTGCCCCGGTCGTTGGACACGCCGTTGGTCGCCTCGTTTTTGATCTTGTCCTTCGTCGGCTTTTCTTTCATGCCGGGAAGCATTCCGCCGCCCTGAACCATGAAGTCTTTCCCGCCGTTTTCCTTGCCGATGACGCGGTGGAAAATGGTCCCGTCGTAGAACTTGTCGTCCGTGTAGCTCAAAAAGTTCTTCACGGTGATCGGGGCTTTGTCCGCGAACAGTTCGACCTTGATCGTCCCCATCGAAGTTTCGATCGCCACCATCGGGTTGTCCGCTGCCTTCGCAGCACCCGCAGCGACCATCGCCAAGCCAATGAAACAGAGTGCAATCAACTTCACAGTCATCGTCATGCTCCTTCACAAAAAAATCGTGCCCGAGACGGTCACTCCGCCTCACATGTCGGCAACAGGTTGCCCTCAGATTGTATCCATCGACGGCCAGATGCCAGTAGGAAGCACCGGAGAAATCATCGCCCGTGCCTTCTTGATCTGTGGGCAACAAGTGGTTACGCTTTGGAAACACACCTCAACAACACGGATTGCATCCATGCCAAAATTCCTCTTAGTTACGCTTGCTGCGCAACTGTTAACCCTCGGACTGGCCATGCGGGTTGATGCGCAACAGAACTACGACCCGCCGCCACCGTTCCCGCCGGATGCCCTAACGGCGAAACTGATTGCAACCAAGTCGGAAGAATTGCTAAGCACTGTCAACGCATTGCCAACCAGTCTGCCGCGTGATGTCAAAGCGGATGTGGCCGTGTACTTGAAGGCAGCCGTGTGGATTGCGCGACACAACGAGTATTACGTGAAGGATTCCGGGAAGCAGACACTTGCCGTGCTGGACGCTGGTCTGGCACGTGCAAAGGCGGCTGCAACCGGGAAAACGCCGTGGCGGGACGTTCGCAACAAGCCCGTCATTCGCGGTTATGTCTCGCAAGTCGATGGCTCCGTTCAGCCTTACAGCGTAACGATCCCGGAAGGGTACGGAACGACGCCGATGCGACTCGATGTCGTCATACACGGTCGGGATGCCACCTTGACCGAAGTGAAGTTCATCCACGCGAAAGAAGTGGCGAAGCCGACGGCCAAGGGGAACGAGTTCGTCGTGCTCGAACCGTATGGGCGCGGGAACAACGCCTACCGATGGGCCGGTGAAACCGATGTTTACGAGGCCCGAAACGCATTTATTGCTGGTGAAAACAAAGCCACGCCCCGTATCGACGAGAAACGTCTCGTGTTGCGGGGTTTCTCAATGGGCGGCGCCGGAACGTGGCACATTGGGCTGCACCACCCGTTCGATTGGAACGTGATCGGTCCCGGTGCCGGGTTCACGGTCACGCGAGGGTACATCAAGAACTTGCCGAAGACACTGCCCGAGTATCAGGAAAAAGGACTACACATTTACGACGCTGTGGATTACGCGGAGAACGTCTTCAACCTACCCGTGGTCGCCTACTCCGGGGCGAACGATCCGCAAAAAGCCGCTGCGGATAACATCGTGAACTCGCTGAAAAACTTCAAGGAACCGTACCAGTTGACGCACCTCGTGGCACCAGGGCTTGAACACAAGATGCCGCCGGAGTGGATGGCACGTGCCGAGACCGAGTACCAAAAGTATGCGGACAAACCCCGGCAACTTCCGGACACGGTGCGGTTCACAACCTATACAACCCGCTTCGCGGACTTCGGCTACGGCACCGTCACCGGGTTGGAGGAACATTATCAGCGGGCCACAGTCATCGTGAAGAAGAGCCAAGGCACGTTAGAAATCACCACGACGAATGTTCACGGTTTGACGTTCAACATGGGACCGAAGTCGTTAACAATCGACGGCACCGTGATTGCAGCCGATGGGGTTCTGCATGTCAACAAATCGAACGGCAAATGGGCGAAAGCTGCGGATGGTGTGCTCGTAAAAACCAACCGTCTGCAAGGCCCGATTGATGATGCGTTTCAAGATCCGTTTGTGGTGTCACGGCCCACGAAATCCGATTCGGTGCAACTTGCAGACACAGCAATTCGGGCTTCGCTGGATCGCTTCGACCGGGAATGGGACCGATACGCGCGAGCGAAGTTGCCCGAATTCACAGACGAACAACGCAGGCACCTCGTGTTGTTCGGGACGCCGGACCGCAACCCGATGATTGCGAAGATCCTCTCGAAGTTACCAATCACTTGGACGGCCAACAGACTCATCGTCAACGGCGTGGAGTACGACGCCAACACCCACTACCCCGTGCTGATTTACCCGAACCCGCTGAACCCGACACGGTACGTGGTGCTGAACTCCGGGCACACGTTTCACGAAGCCGATTTGAAGGGAACGAACGCGCTGTTGTATCCACGACTCGGCGATTGGGCCGTGTTGAAGGCAGCACCGACGGACAAAGACCCCGGCGCAACGGAAGTCATTGCGGCGGGGATTTTCGATGAGTTCTGGCAGTTCAAGAAGTAATCGGTGACCACGTAATAATTCGTCTGCGACCTGTAGTTCCTAACGAAATTAGTCGTTGGGTTGAGAACCCCGGTAGAGGTTCCGGAATGTAGCCACGGGTGAAGCGCTTCGCGTAACCCGTGGAATCCGAGGCTCCAATACTCACCTGCCCTGAAGGGGCAGAGGAAACACCTTCGCCCCTTCAGGGCGATTGACAACGGGGTGTCACTGTCCACGGGTTGCGCTTCGCTTCACCCGTGGCTACATGCCTGTGCCCCTTCAGGGCACTAAATCTAAGAAGGTAATCAGTAACCGGAAATCAATCAGCCGACGTTTCTACAACAATCACTTGTCGCTTCGCACCACTAAACTGACTTACTTCTTCGGCGGGTCTTGTATCAGCATCAGTTCCCGCACGGTCTCGACCAACTTCGGGTCGCTTAGTTGCACCGTGTTGACGAACCGTGCGGCATCGGCACCGGGGCAACTCAAAGCGTAGTACACAATGCTACGCCGAACTAATCGACCGCTATGGCTCGGTTTGCTGAATTGACTGAGGATCTCTGGGGTCAATTCCCAATAACCCCAACGTCGCAAATCCTCGATCGCCATGTCCGCCAAATCGCTATGGGCGAGCAAGCCACGGTAGCACTTCAACACCTGGGCTTTCGTCTCCTGGGGGCGTGTCGTGTGAAAGAATCGCACCGTACCGATTGCCGAAAGGCGTTCGGCGTAGGGGCGTTTCGCGTCAGTACTGATGGCTTCCACGGTTGCCCAACCCGCGTTGGGATCGAGCAAAGTCATTGCAGCCAGATAGCCGCCGAGGTTGTCGCGGATGCGGTCTGGCAGGGGTTGTGCTTGCAACAATTTGCTGAAGGCGAGTTGATCTTCGGCGGTGCCACAGAGACCCAGCATCATGGCGTAGACACCAAGTCGATCGACAGGGGTTTCTGGGTTCGTCAACAACTTCCGCAACGTGGCCGGGGCGAGTGCGGCCCGAGCCGCCGTGATCTCCGCATCGCTCGCTTTGGCGAACTCCAGAAACGCATCACCGGCCAGAATGGGATCGCGGGAGTCGAGATAGGTGAAGTAGAACGTCAGCCGTTTCGTGGCGTCTTTCTCGTCGAGCTTGCACAACGATTTTACATATTCCGTAACACTGGCGGTCGCGGGAAGACCGTGGAGGGGGTCCGGTTTGCCGTCCACAACTGTGGCGAAGATCAGAAAATCCGGGGCGGTGTTGCCGATCACCGGGATGTACTTCGGCAACGTCAGGACCGCTTGGTTGCCGAGCTTTTCGTAATTCTTCAGCACTTGTGAGACGTGGAAATCGGTCGTACTCATTGCGCCGTTCGGGTCGAAGCGGGGGTTCTTGAGTTGGCCATAGGCCACGAATTTGGCCTGCTGAAAATGCTCCCGAAGAGTCTGTCGAGAAGAAACGCCACCGCCACAGAATGTGCAAGCGGTGGCAGGTGGTGTTGAGAGTATCGCAACGTAGACGGTCACAATTGCGGCGATCCTTCGCATGGTTACTTCCCGTTGGTCGGCTTCGTTTCGGGCGGCTTGGTTGGCTTAATTTCGTCGAGCAATGTTTGTTCGACGTACTTCACCCGCTCCGGGTCTTCCTTGCGGATTCGCTCAACGTACACTTTCGCGGCCTTTTGCTCAACCGGAGCTGCGAGCGCAAATCGAAGGATGGCACGGCGGGTGATCGGAATGCCGTTGTGGGATTTTTCGTCGGCGAACTTCAGGACGAAATCCGTCAACTCCCAACAGCCCCATTTCCGAAGGTCTTCAATCGGCAGGTCGGCCATCTCCGGCAACGCAACGATGAACTTCATGCCTTCCAGGACTTGCTCGTGCTTGATGAGGTCCGGGCGAAACTCCCAGTAGAACCGCAACACTTTCAACACGGCGTAGCGAACTTGGAAATCGCTCTTGGGGTCGTTCAGCACCTTCATCGAGTAGTCCCATCCGGCTTTCGGATCGAGCATCACATACGACGCCAAGATGCCATCAAGTCCGCTCGCGAAGGCGTTGTCGGGTGCGTCGAGCAATTTGCGAATGGCGGCAGCATCTTCTTTCTTCCCGCAGTGGCCGATGAACAGGCCGTACAACCCGAGGCGGGATTGCGGCGTGCTGGGGTCTTGAATCCACCGCAAGACTTTGGCGGCGGGGAGCTTCTCCGCGAGTTGGCGCACTTCTTTGTAATCGGCGTAGCCGAATTCGTTCATCGCGTCGGTGCTGATGACCAGATCGTTCGAGTCGAGGTATTCAAAGAAGTACCGCAACCGCGAGATCGAATCCTTCTGGCGAACTTCGATCGCCCCTTTCAAATACTCCGCCAGCTTGCTATCGGCGCGGACGGGTTCGCCCCGGTACGCATCCAGTTGCACCGCATCGTTGTTGGCGATGACGAGTGGGGAAAGAACACCAGCCGCGGCGGTATCGACGGCTCGGGTGTAGAGGTTACTGAAGACAAGCAACTTCGAGTCCGCGGCTTTCGGGTCGATGGGAATGTAGCGTGGGATCGTGATAAACTTCTTGCCGATCAAATAGTCGTGTGGCTTGACCACGGTTTCGATCAACAGTTCCGTGGTCCCCTTGGTGAAGTCGTTCGGATCGCGTTTCGGATTGGCCAGCGTTCCCAGCACGATGAAGTCGGCTTGGCTAATTTCGCCGGACAGCGTTTGCCCCTGGGCCGAGCAAAACGGGCACGCCGTAGCCGTTGGGGTGGCAACAACACCGAATGCCAAGAACGCAATCAGTGGTAGGAAGGTCCAGCGTATTCGCATTGGGGATGCTCCGAGTTGTGGAAAGGCATGTCACGCTATTATCGCGGGGAATACCAACCGTGGACAAGGACGAACCAGGGATTCGTGCCAGTTCACCCCGATTGCATCGCATTCAGTTTTTGTTCCACGATGGCATAGGCAGCGGTTGCTTGGGGTGGGAGAGTCGCGTGCATGGCGTGGAGGTACTGCCACGCACGAATCATTCCACGCTCGCGGCCTTTTGTGGACAAAGTCTTGCTGTCCGAAAGATTGTCGTAAATGTCCGCCAGTTTGCAGACCGTCACCGGCCACTCCGCACCAGCTAGCACGCGGTGATACTCGGCTTCGCGTACCTCTTCTTCGAGTCGCATATCTTTTGTCAACGTGGCCACCCAGCGCGCAACGTCAGCACCGAACCGTTCGGCAATGTCATCGTAATCCGTGGTGGTGTCTTCGATGGTGTCGTGAAGCAACGCGGTGGTCAACACTTTCGGATCGTCGATTCCGAAAACAAGTTGGGCTACCAAACACACGCGAAACGGGTGGGCGGCATATGGCGTCTGGCCATCCTTGCGGACTTGGTGCCGGTGCGCACGCGCTGCAAATGACGCAGCGTCAAACAGCAAATCGGTCGCGGTGAGTGATTCTGGCATCGTGACTTCGTTCTCCAGGCAAAGAACATCAATTCTTCATTAGTCAGGATTGACCTGCTCCTGCATAATATCAGCCCGCTCGTCTCCTGCACTTTGGAATCACCACCAAGGGGTTCGCTATGAAACGTGTTTTGTTCCTCGGCTTGATCGGAATACTTGCGAGTGGCCTCACGTTACTCGCAACAGCCGAAGACCCGCAACCGGCCAAGAAGCTGGAAAATCCGACCGCCCGTGTGTTGCCGGGGATCACGAAAGACGGCTTCGTGCAGCTTCCGAATCAGTGGAAATTGAAACCCGTGGGACGGCAAATCGAAGTGGGTGACCTGCCGGTCAACATTCAGATTCACCCCACCGGGCAGTTCGCTGCTGTGCTGCATTGCGGTTACAAAGAACACGAAGTTGTGATCCTGGACACCAACCCCGCCCGTCGGGAAGTTGTGTCACGAACCATCATCAAGCAAGGCTTTTACGGGTTGACGTTCTCCCCCGATGGCAAGCAACTCTACGCCAGTGGCGGCGAGTTCGATGTCGTTCACGTGTGGGATTTCGACAAAGGGTTGCTCCACAATAAACGCGAAATCGACGTGAGTAGTGGTCGCCGCACCGTACCCGCAGGATTGGCATTTGACCCGTCTGGCAAAGAGTTGTTTGCCGCAGGGCTGTGGGCCGATTGTGTGATCCGGGTGCCACTCGATAACCCCGCCAACAAGATCGTCATCCCACTCGTCACGAAAGAAAAGAAAGCTGAAACAGCCAAGGGCGCGCCACCAAGCCCGCCCGATGGCCGCAAGGAGAAAGACAAGCAGGACAACAAAGTCGAAGACGAGTTCGGCGGCACCCGCCCGGTTGCGAACAACTCGTACCCCTACACCGTGCTCGTCGAACCCGGCGCGAAACGAGCGTTTGTTAGCCTGTGGGCGAAGGCAGCAGTTGCCGTGGTTGACCTGGAGAAAAACGAAGTGGTCGCACGGTGGGAAACCGCCGAACACCCGACTGAAATGGTGTTGTCGCCCGATGGCAAAGCGCTTTACGTTGCCTGCGCGAACTCCACGAAAGTGACGGTCATCGACCCAGCAACAGGTGAAACGCTGCAAACGATCAACGCTGCACTCTACCCACTTGCGCCCAACGGCAACACGCCGAATAGTCTCGCCATCACGCCCGACGGCCAGATGTTGTTCGTGGCCAATGCGGATGCCAACAACCTAGCCGTGTTCAACGTCACGGACGCGAAAGCCGCGAAGCCGTTGGGCTTCATCCCGACTGGGTGGTATCCCACGTCGGTCCGGTTCAACAAGCTCGACAAAACCATTTACGTGGCGAACGGGAAGGGCCTTAGCTCCAAACCGAACAACTACGGCTCGAATCCCAACCTGCCGGGTAGCACGCTCGAATACATCGGCTCGCTGTTCAAGGGAACGATTTCGACCATCCCGGTCCCGACACCGGACGCGATGGCAAAATACTCGAAGACCGCCTACGAATGCAGCCCGCTCATGAAAGACAGTGCGGTACGCAGCGAAGGAGTTACGGCGGACAATCCCATCCCGCGTAAACTCGGTGAGAAATCACCGATCAAGTACGTCATTTACGTCATAAAAGAAAACCGCACCTACGACCAAGTCTATGGCGACATGGCCGCCCGCAAGGTGCCGAAGGGCAACGGCGAACCGAGCCTCTGTCTGTTCCCGGAAGCCATCACGTCAAACCACCACAAGCTGGCGGATGAATTCGTTTTGTTGGACAACATCTACGTAGATGGTGAAGTGTCCGCCGACGGCCACGAATGGTCGATGGGGGCTTATGCCACCGATTTCGTCGAGAAGATGTGGCCGCTGAGTTACCGTGGCAGCCCGAAGGGCACCTTCGGTTACCCCAGCGAAGGGACATTGGACTTGGCAGCCAGACCAGCCGGTGGTTACCTGTGGGATCGGGCAAAGGAAGCAAACGTGACTTATCGCAGCTACGGCGAATGGGTCACCAACGGCACGATGAAACCGGACGGCACGTTCAACCCCGGCAAAGCCGCCGTGAAGACACTGGAAGGCCACTTCGACCCGGAGTTTCGTGGGTACGATCTCGACTACCCGGATGTGAAACGGACCGAGCGATTCTTGAGCGAAGTGAAACGGTTCGAGCAACTCGGCGAAATGCCCCGGCTACAAATTGTGCGCTTACCCAACGACCACACCTCCGGCACTCGCGTCGGCAAGCCAACGCCCAGCGCCCAAGTTGCGGACAACGACTTAGCACTTGGCCAACTGGTCGAAGGCATCAGCAAGTCGAAGTTCTGGAAGGAAACCGCCATCTTCGTGATCGAAGACGACGCCCAGAACGGCCCCGATCACGTCGATGCCCACCGCGTTGTGGCTCTCGTAGTGTCGCCATACACCAAGAAAAAGTTCGTCGATTCGACACTCTACTCGACTACAAGCATGTTGCGGACAATGGAGTTGATTCTGGGACTGAAGCCGATGAGCCAGTTCGATGCGGCGGCTCGACCGATGTACCACTCGTTCCAGGCGACCCCGGATTCGTCACCCTACAAGCACGAAGTGCCACAGTACGACCTCAACAAAAAGAATCTAGCGACCGCGTGGGGTGCCAAACGGTCCGCCGAATTCGACCTGACGAAGGAAGACATGGCGGACGACTTGTTGTTCAACGAAGTCATCTGGAAGTCGGTCAAAGGTGCCAACAGCAAAATGCCTGCCCCAGTTCGTGCCGCCTTCTTCGTGCCGGTGAAAGCCGAGAGTCCGAAGTAGTGCCACAATTGATTGTTGGCAGAAATCCGGTTAAAACCACACCAAGCCTAACCAATCATGGTCGGGCTTTGGTCGTGAATGGGAGTCGCAATCATGTTTCTGGGCATCGAAATCGGTGGCACGAAGTTGCAACTCGGCCTGGGGAAGGGCGACGGGAAAATACTTGCCTTATGGCGTGGCACGGTGAACCCTGATGCCGGTGGCGAGGGCATTCGCCAGCAGATCGTGACGGCGTTTCCCGAATTGCTCGCCGCCGCAAACCTCGACCGTTCCCAACTTCGTGGCATCGGCGTCGGCTTTGGTGGGCCGACGGATGACGAGACGCAGACTGTGATTACGTCCCATCAAATCGCCGGGTGGGACGGCTTCCCGCTCGCCGACTGGTTGTTTGATTTGTTGAACCTGCACGCCGTTATTTGCAACGATGCCGATGTCGCGGGACTTGCAGAAGCCACCCTTGGTGCGGGCAAGGGGCTATCGCCGATCTTTTACATCACGGTCGGTAGCGGCATCGGCGGCGGGTTCATCATCAATGGTGAAATCTACCGTGGGCAAGGTAAAGGAGCAGCGGAGATCGGGCATCTCAAAGTGAAAAAGCACTTGTCGGAACCGACTTCGCCACTCGTTACGATCGAAGATTTAGCCTCGGGGTGGGGAATCGCCAACGCCACGGAATGGCTCCATCGGTCGCGTGAAGACTTGTCAGCCTTTCGACAGCACACCCCAACAGGGGCTTTCACAGCCCATACCGTGGCGGCGGCTGCCAGAGCCGGGGACTGGAACGCCCAAATGATATTGCATCATGCGATCGATGCGTTGTCGCAAGCCATTTGCCATGTGATTGCGTTGCTCTGCCCGAAACGCATCGTGATTGGCGGTGGAGTGTCGATGATGGGCGATGACCTGTTCTTCGACCCACTTCGCCGTTACGTTGCCGAAAATGTCTTCGCCCCTTTCGCCGGGCTGACGGACATCGTCCCGGCGGCACTTGGTGAAGAAGTCGTCCTGCATGGCGCATTGGCGTTGGCTCGGCAGAAGTTTGGCGAGTAGACTGCAAGGTTGACACATCGCCACTTCCTACGAGTACCAACCATGCCACCTATTCACATCAAAATCTGTGGCGTCACCAACCCGACCGATGCTCGCTTTGCGGCGGAGTGTGGGGCGGACGCACTGGGGCTGAACTTTTATCCGAAGTCGCCCCGGTTTTTATCCGGCGAACGGGCCATAGCGATTTTGCGGGAGCTACCGCCGTTCGTGGCCCCCGTCGGTGTCTTTGTCGGCACGCTGGATGAGGTCGTGAAGTCCCACTCGCACCAACTCGGTTTACGGGCTGTCCAAACTTACGCAGAAGTGCAGCCAAGTGTGGATTTCTTCCCAGCCGCGTACATCCCCGCATTTCGCGTGAAGGATGCCGCCGATTTGGAAGCGATTCGCCAATTCCTCGCACTCTGTAAACATTGTAAACCCGCAGCCGTGTTGATTGATTCATTCGTTGCCGGGGAAATGGGCGGGACCGGCCACACTGCGCCGTGGCACCTGTTGGCGGGCTTTAATCCCGGTGTGCCAGTGATATTGGCTGGCGGGTTGACCCCGGACAACGTCGCGGCGGCGATTCGGCAAGTGCGGCCGTGGGGCGTGGACGTGGCCAGCGGCGTGGAGTCGGTGCCGGGAGTGAAAGATCCGGGCAAAGTGCGGGCGTTCATTCAGAATGCGCAGGCCGCCGCCGCTGAACTCCGGTGACGAGGAATTGGTTTAGGGTTGAGGGTCAGACATCATTTCTTAAAATGGCAATGAGGAAGCATCGACGCCTAATAATGCACGACAACCCCGGAGAGCGACCAATGAGCCACGGTTACTGGATTGGCGTGGACCTCGGGGGAACGAAAATTCTCGCGGGTCTGTTTGATTCCCAATTGACGTTGCTGGCACGGTCCAAACAACCCACGGGTAGTGAATCGGGTCCGGCAGCCGTGTTTTCTCGCGTCGGGCAAGCTGTTGACGCGGTGATCCGGGAAGCAAAAATCGACCCGGCGGAAATTCGTGGCCTCGGCTTCGGCATCCCTGGACAAATTGTCATTGGGCAGCCGATCGTGAAGTTCGCACCGAACCTGGGATGGCGTGATCTGGATGTCACGCCGTTGCTACCGAAGGAATGGACGTGGCCGGTTTACGTCGAAAACGACGTGCGCATGGGCACCTACGGTGAATTTGCCCACGGTGCTGCGAAGGGTGCGAGACACGTCTTCGGTATTTTCGTCGGCACGGGTGTCGGTGGGGGCTTGATCCTGAACAAGGAGTTGTTCAACGGGTTCAACGGCCACGCCGGGGAGATTGGGCACACCATTATTCACTGGCGTCGTGGTACTTCGCTTGAAGCGATTGCCGGACGCAAGTATCAGATGAAGCGAGCCAAGGAAATCTTGGACGATTCGCCGAAGCGGGTTCGCAAGGAATGGAAAGGCGTCGAGTTGGATAAAGTGAAGAGCGCCCAACTGGCAGAGTTTTACCAAAAAGATGACCCGGTGGCGGTCACAATCATCGACGAAGCGGCGCGGGCACTGGGGGCGAGTATCGGCAGCG
This sequence comes from Fimbriiglobus sp., assembly GCA_043785105.1. Classification (GTDB taxonomy): domain Bacteria; phylum Planctomycetota; class Planctomycetia; order Gemmatales; family Gemmataceae; genus Fimbriiglobus. The sequence goes on along the minus strand of JAYVXO010000247.1, from coordinate 19,064 downwards.
TTGTGAACTTCATCAGTCCGGAAGTCATCGTGATTGGCGGGGGTGTCGCGGGCGCACTGGGGGAGAGTTTCATCGAACGCATCTGGGACTTCGCCCAACGCTACACGCTACCCGGAGCGACGGAGAATGTGCGCTGCGTGGCCGCATCGCTGGGTGATGACTCTGGCATCATTGGTTGTGCGGCCTACGCCATGAGTAAAACGAAAACCGATTGATCGAGTCCACGACTTCATTCACACTACGAAAGCAAGAATCACGTATGAATCCGGATTGGCGTACCCGCTACGAACTCGCAATTGATGCGGCCCGTCAAGCGGGTGATTTAGCTAAGACGATCTTCGATGGAACATTCGATGTCGAGTTTAAAGCCGATCAAAGCCCGGTCACGATTGCGGACCGCAATGCCGAAGCGTTGATCCGCAAGCTAGTCGGTCAGCACTTTCCCGGCGACGGCTTTTTGGGCGAAGAGTTCGGCGACGAACCAAACACAACCGGCTACCGTTGGGTGATTGATCCGATCGACGGCACGAAATCCTTCATCCGCAAGGTGCCGATTTGGGGCACACTGATCGGGTTAGAGTATCGGGGCGAACCGATCGGCGGGGCGGTATATGTGCCGACGATGAACCTGATGTATCACGCCATTCGTGGCAACGGTGCTTACCGTGACAGTACACGGATTCGCGTTTCGGATGTGACACAATTGACCGAAGCCCACATGTGTTATTCCAGCGTCAACTGGTTCACGAAAGCCGGGCAGGAGCAGCAGTTCCTCGACTTGGCAGGTCAGGTCAGTCGGTCACGAGGCTTCGGCGACTTCTACGGTTTCATGTTGGTGGCCCAGGGTTCATTCGACTTCATGATTGACACCGGTGTGCATGAGTGGGACATCGCGGCGCTCATCCCGATCGTCGAAGAAGCGGGTGGCCGCATGACCAATTGGGATAACCAAGTGACCATTGATCGCCCGGACACGCTGGCCAGTAATGGAAAACTTCACGCCGAAGTGCTGCAATTTTTGACGCAATAATCGGGTGGCGGTGCATTATTCAGTAGTGCTGCCTGTTGCCAAATCGGGCGGACGGCCCAACAATGCCGTAGATCCCGCCAGGTTCCCTTTCCCACGATGGAGTTTTGCCATGCGACCGTATCGACTGATTGCATTTTTGAGCGGCTTGCTTGCTCTCACCGCGTCGATGACCATAAGCCAAGCCCAAGACAAGGGCGAATGGACCACGATTAAGGGACAAGTGATTGTCAGCAAACCGGAGGAAGCCAAGAAGATCGAAGTCACGAACGACAAAGAGCATTGCCTCAAAGATGGCCCGCTAACCTACGAAAACAAAATCGTGAACGCGAAATCCAAGGGGCTGAAAAACGTCATCGTCTGGCTGCGGCCCGACACGAAAGATCGTAAGGACACGTTCCCGAAAGAGAAAATTAAGCCCGAACTCGCCAAAGTGGCGCCCAAGAACCACGTGATCGACCAACCCTGCTGCCAGTTCGTACCACGTGTTTTAGCGGCACGGACTGGAGATACCCTCGAAGTCAAAAACAGCGCGTCCGTCGCGCACAACACGAACTACAGCGGCGAACCCGCGTTCAACATCACGATCCCCGCCGGCAAGTCGCACAAAGTTGCCGAACCACTCGTGGCACAGTCCACACCCATTCCGTTCAAGTGCGACATCCACCCCTGGATGGCAGGCCGGTTGCGGGTGTTCGATCACCCGTACTTCGCCATCACGGATGCCGACGGGAAGTTCGAGATCAAAGACGCCCCCGCCGGCAAATGGCGTGTGGTGTACTGGCACGAAGACGGATTCCACAAGGGTCGTGACGGTGTAATTGGCGAGACCATCGAAGTCAAAGGTGCGACTCTGGAATTGAAACCGCTCGATTTTGAGTTCCCGAAGTAACACGGCACGCCCAAGTCCATGAACAGACGAAGCCAACCCGATCGGGTTGGCTTCGTCTGTTCATGGACCGTCGTTACATCGCGCCGACTGTCAGTCTTGCCCGCGCGTCTTCTTTCTTGGCTTGCCGATGGAGCAGGGATGCCCCGACGAAATCGCGGAACAGAGGGTGTGGTTCGGTCGGCTTCGATTGGAACTCGGGGTGGCTTTGCACCGCGACGAACCACGGGTGACTGGGTAACTCGATCACTTCCACAAGGGCGCCGTCCGGGCTGGTTCCGGAAATGACTAAACCGGCGGCTTCGAGTTGTGCCCGGTAATCGTTGTTCACTTCGTAGCGGTGCCGGTGGCGTTCGGAGATGTGCGGCGATTGATAGGCGGTGTAGGCTTTCGTACCGGGGACCAGTTTGCAGTCATACGCCCCGAGTCGCATCGTGCCACCAATTTGCGTGATTTTGCGTTGGGCGTCCAGCAAGCACACGACCGGGTGCGGCGTCTCTTTGTTAAACTCCGTCGAGTTCGCGTCCGTTAACCCAAGAACGTTGCGGGCAAATTCGATCGTGGCACATTGCAACCCGAGGCAGATCCCGAAGAACGGCAACCCGGTTTCGCGGGCGTAATGAATGGCCTCGATCTTGCCCGGAATCCCACGCTTGTCGAACCCGCCCGGAACCAGCACGCCGTCAACGTTGGCCAGTAACTTTGCCGCCCCGTCTCGTTCCACTTGCTCCGCCTCGAAGCGGACGATTTTCACTTTCGTATGGTGGGCAATCCCGGCGTGATCGAGCGATTCGTACACGGATTTGTAGGCGTCGCGGAGCTTGACATACTTACCGACTAGCGCGATCGTCACTTCGTGGGCGGGGTTTTTCATTCGCTCCAGCATCGCCTTCCAGTCGTCCATCTGCAGCGGAACCGCTTTTGTGAGGTTGAGCTTTTCCACGATCAGTTCGTCGATCTTGTTGCTACTCAAGCTCAGGGGGACTTCGTAGATGCTGAACTCACGGTCTTTCTCTTCAATCACCGCCCGGCGTTCGACGTTGCAGAACAGGGCGATCTTTTCGCAATCGCTTTCTGGAATCTCACGTTCGGTGCGGCAAACCAGAATGTCCGGCTGAATCCCGATCTTGCGTAACTCCATTACGCTGTGTTGCGTCGGCTTCGTCTTCAGTTCACCGGCGGCTTTGAGGTATGGCACCAATGTGAGGTGGATGAACAAGCAGTTGGCTTTGCCGACATCCAGTGCGAATTGCCGGATCGCTTCAAAGTACGGCATCCCCTCAATGTCGCCGACGGTGCCGCCAATTTCGGTGATGACGACATCCACGTCCGGCGTCACGAGTTTGCGGATGCAGTCCTTGATCTCGTTGGTGACGTGCGGAATGACTTGAACGGTTTTGCCTTTGAAGTCGCCGTTGCGTTCTTTGTTGATGACCGAGAGGTAAATCTTCCCGGTCGTGTAATTGCAATCGCGGTCCAGGTGGGCGTGGGTGAAGCGTTCATAGTGGCCGAGGTCGAGGTCCGTCTCCGCGCCGTCGTCCAGCACGTACACTTCGCCGTGTTGGTAGGGACTCATCGTGCCCGGATCGACGTTGAGATACGGGTCGAATTTCTGCATTCGGACTTTGAGTCCCCGGCGCTCCAATAACAGGCCAACTGACGCGGAGGTGAGGCCCTTACCCAGCGAACTCACCACGCCACCCGTCACGAAAATATGCTTCGTCATTCGCGGTAGACCTTCGGTGAAACTGATGCCGAGAAGAACAGCAAGAGGAGCGAACCCATAGCCTAAGGTGAATATATCGGGTTCGGGAACCCGCTCCAACAATCCGATTTGCAGAAGCGATTCGGTTTACGATTCGGCGACGGGGTTAAAGCGTTCGTTCCGGTAGGCTTCGACAAACGCATCATAATCGGCAGGGGTATCCACGCCACGATGGGCAGTTGGGAGGATGCCAACGCGGATGATTCCACCGTGACCTAGCACGCGGAGTTGTTCCAATTTTTCGGACAGTTCCAGCGGGTGGGGAGGCGTTTTCGACAACTTCAACAGTGTTTCACGGCGATAGGCGTACACCCCGAGGTGCAAGAAAAACTGCGGCGGATTGGCGTGAAAGTTCGGCGTGCTGTCCCGGACCATCGGAATCGGACTGCGACTGAAGTACAGCGCCCGCCCACGATCATCGACCACGACTTTTACACAATTGGGACTGAAGTAGGTTTCCGCATCCCGGATCGGTGTCATGAGCGTTGCGACTTCGGCATCCGGATCGTCCATCAGCAACTTCGCCACAAGATCGAGTCCAGCAGCATCGAACAACGGTTCATCGCCTTGCAAGTTGACGATGGTATCGACATCCAACGTTTCTGCGACTTCAGCAATCCGATCTGTTCCGGAGACGTGATCCGCCCGCGTCATCATGGCCCGACCGCCGAAGCTTTCCACTGCCGAATAAATGCGCGTATCATCGGTGGCCACGATCACGACGGTCGCGGACTTCGCGCGAAGAGCTTGCTCGTAGACGTGCTGGATGAGGTATTTGCCAGTGGTGCGTAACAGCGGCTTTCCCGGAAGTCGTTGCGACGCAAAGCGTGCCGGAATCACGATGGCGGTTCGCATCGTCAATTCGTCCCACCGTTCGGAAGATTCAAGCCGTTGAAGCTACTCAGCCGCGCCTTCAGTTTCTTGTGGGCATCCGTGCGGCCGTTGGCAAGGGTGATCACTTCCTGAAAACTCAATCCAGGGTCCGGGAACGGAAGGCGGGCGAGTGCATCGGAGAGTGGTGTGGTTAACGAGTAGCGTTCCCCTTCCGTCGTGATGACGATGTCCAGTGTCCGCAAGACTTCCAAGTCGCGGTAAAAACTGCGCACGTCGATTTTGAGCTTCTTCAAAATGACGCTGCGGACACGAGGTGTACCGGCCACCAAATTCAGGAACGTGTAAAGTCGCGTCACACGCGAAGCCGTGAGTGTCGGCGTGTCGTCATCGGGGCGAGTAGTCGGCATAATGCCTCCTGCGTTAGGTGTCCCGATATTGGGTGATCTACTTCCTTGCGAACAACATCACGAATGGATGGGTGCGATTCCCCGCCGTCCGTGGCGGGTGCGCTGACTCATGGGCATGATCGTAGATAGCCAACGCATCGAAATCAAGTTCCTGTGTGGTTTATCATCAACGAAGTTCGACAATTCCTGGGCCAGTCCGAGGGCAAGAGATGGGATTCACTGCCAAAAAAGTGGCTTTAGGCTGAAGTGCTGTTGGCCTAGACATCGTCGGACGGCAACTCCGTGAAATTCTCGGTGTGGTATCCGGAGTAGATCCGCCCGGATTTGTGGTCGGCAACCACGCAATGGCCGGGCATGTTGGGGATGTCGCCGAAGAACACGTACACCCCATCGGGCACGAACGGGTACTCGACCGGCATCAGGTCGAACCGGAACCGAACGAGGCTGTATTGCCGTGGAATTTGGGCATCGTCCGGCTGTGTGTACACTTTCCACCCTGCGGAATTAGATCCACCACTTTTTGTATCACTGAAAACTCACGATTCAACAGTTGACGGCACTGTCAGCGCTTGGCGAAGTTTTGTGAGTGCGGACGCTTGGACTTGGCGAACGCGCTCTTTCGATAGGCCCATCGCCTTGCCAACTTTTTCGAGCGTCTGGTTCGCCGGGTCATCGCCCAACGAGAACCGTTTGGCGAGAATGGTTTTTTCGCGTGGCGAAAGCAACGGGTGTTCTTCGCGGAGAAACTCGTCTAACGGGAATTGGCCCAGCGTACTTGGTTCGGCGTGAAAGCGACCCCGCGGTTCGCCGTCCGGCAGTGCGTCAAGCGACATCGAACGGGACAACCAATCCGTCGAAAGCCGCTGCGACATCCGGGACAACGCCCGAACCAAACAGGTGTAAGCGTAAGTGCTAAACCGAATTCCCATCCACGGGTTGAACGCCGCGACCGCTTGAATGAGCACGATGTGACAATCGCCAATCATGTCTTCCGCGCGATTTTGAATCGCCATCCGCCGCCGCACCGCCCGATAAATTAACTTACGATTTCCGAGGACGATTTGATCCCGAAGGCCGAGGTACCATTTCGTCCAACGCTCCAGTTCGATCGTCGATCGCGCGTTCCGCATTCGGTGGGCCGCGTAGTGCATTCGTTTCGCGTGATCGCGGGTAACGTCGTCGGGCATGTAGCGGTCGGCGAAGTCGATCGGGCTGTCGAGTAGTTCGGTCGGGTCGAAGAGCCGCTTGGCGTCTTTGTCCGCAAAAATGGGATGTGTGATGTAGCTCGGAAGACTTGAGGTGCGTTGCACCCGCCGCGTCTCGGTAATCGGCAGGACCAGTTCTAGTTCAGGTGTCGTGCTCATGCTTAAGGCCCTTAGTTTGGTGTCAGCTTGGTATACCGGACGATGTCGTAGATACTAACGTTTTGGACGATTTATTTTCGTTTTTGTGAAAATTGCCACACTTTATGGGTGTCAATTTGCTAACATTTCTTTATTGAATCGTCCGAAACGACTGAAACGTCTAAATCGAACTTATCATTGACGCGCACGGAAGTGAAGTCAAGGCGCAAGTAAACTATGATAAAAATAATTCAGCCCGGTCAGCATCGTGAGACGATTTCAATAAACTTTTAGTCCGGAATCAAGCTGCTTTTAGTCGCTCACTGGTCTGTGTTGTTACTTACCGCATCAAACATCTACGAAGAAGTATGAATCCATCAAAACCTGACTCGTCGTCCTCGAATGAAAAGCGGTACGTCAGCACGGCGCAAGTGGCACTGGCCCTGGGTGTGAGTGTGACGACCGTGAAGCGATGGGTTGATGAAGATGTCTTGCCCGCGCATCGCACCGTGGGCGGGCATCGCAAACTGCTTTTGGCCGACGTGCTACGGCTTGTCAAAGCGGGCAACCTACCGCAAGCAAACCTCGGTCTGCTGGTCGGGAAAAGTGGTCCGAGTTCGCACGTCGATATTGAGTCACTGAGCCAGCAGTTGAACAAGGCGATCGAGACCGGCGATGCGGAATTGATTCGCACACTGATAATCGGTGCGTACCAAGCCGGGGTGCCTGTCGAAAGCTTGGCGGACCGGGCCATCGCACCCGGATTGGCGAAATTGGGCCACGACTGGGCCGACGGTCGGGCCGATGTGATGGAAGAACACCGGATTACGCAAGCTTGCCTTGCCGCACTTTATGAATTGCGAGCGATCCTCCAGTCCAAGCCAATGGAGAAGCGCCCCGTCGCCGTCGGCGGCGCGCCGGAACACGACCATTACATTATGCCGACGTTATTGGCGAAATTGACGCTGCTGGATAACGATTGGAACGCGATCAATCTCGGCCCGCACACGCCGTCCAGTGCCCTGGAAGCGTCGGTTGAACAACTGTCGCCCCAGTTGGTTTGGTTATCGGCAACCTATTTGCCAGACGTGGAAACCTTCCTACGCGATTACCGCAAGCTGCACCTGTTGTGCGAAGAACGCAAAATCCCCATTGCCATTGGTGGCCAAGCACTGCGTGATGACATCCGCAGCCGGATGCAGTACACGACGTTCGGCGACGGGTTCACGCACTTCGCCGCGTTTGCACGATCGCTACACCCTCAATCCCGACGACCGCTGCGTGGCCGAACGACCGGGACGAAGAAAGCGAAACCAAATGTTGATCCGGAAGCGTCGGTCGAATAATTGGCCCGACATCGAGTGAATCGCTAACGTTTCGCGGCTCCACGACGGACCCATTCATCGACGAAACTTCCCACAAACAGCGTGACGCCGACGACGACCGGGATCACGTCGTTGGGAATTTCCAAGAAGGTGACCAAGTTGCTGAGCAACGGTAATACCGCCGCACCAAGTGCCATGCCCAGCATCGTCCCCTCACCACCACGCAAACTCACTCCACCCAGAACCGCACCAGTGATCGCTTCGAGTTCGTAGCCTTGGGCCGCGTTATCGGGTTTCGCGCTGCCGTAGTTGAGTAGTAACAACACCCCGGCGAAGGCGGCCAAGCTAGAACACAACACGAACGTCACCACCCGATATCGTCCGACCGGAATCCCGGCATAGCGTGCGGCTTGGTCGCTGTAGCCGATGGCGTACCAATAGCGCCCGTAAACAGTTCGGTGCAGCACGGCTCCGAAGATCACCGCGATGATGGCAAAGACGATCAACATGGCGGGAAACTTCAGTTCTTCCGTGGTGACTTCCTTCCCAATCAAGAAATACTTCAGCGTTTCGATCGCGCCTTTGAACTCGGGGTGATTGTCCTTCTCCAAAATCTGTTGCAGTCCCACTTCACGCCCGCCGGTCATCAGCCGGGCCAGTCCACGAAAAACGAACATGCCGCAGAGGGTGACCAGGAAGGATTGTAACTTCAACCCGTTCACCAGCAGGCCCTGAATGAGTCCGATGAAACTCCCCGCCAACACCGTGACACCCAGCGCGATCATCGGGTGAATGCCGTTCTTCATCAGCACGCCGAATAGAATCGCACCCAAGGCGACGACCGACCCGAGTGACAAGTCGATGCCACCCGAGAGAATCATCAAGCCCGCCGCGAGCGTCATCACGCCGTAGAACCCTTGCCGGTTCGCCACGTCAATGAGGTTGCCGGACGAAAAGGCGTTGTCGTTCGACGCATACAGTGCGCCGTACATGACGCACAACAATACCACCACACCTGCGATGCGTTTCATGCCACGTGGCCCCCGGTTGCGAGTGTCATGACAGCTTCTTCGTTGAGTTGTTTCCGGTCCAACGTGCCTGTGAGTTTGCCTTCGTGCATCACCACGACGCGGTCGGACATGCCGAGCAGTTCTTCCATGTCGCTGGTAATCATCCAGACCGCGACGCCTTGGCCGCACAGTTCATCAATCAGCGTGTAAATTTCGGCCTTCGCGCCGACATCCACGCCACGGGTCGGTTCATCCAGGATCAGCACCTTTGGCCCACGGGCGAGCCATTTGCCGAACACGACTTTTTGCTGATTGCCGCCCGACAGGAACCCCACGGTTTTCGCCGCATTGGGCGTCTTCACTCGCAACCGTTGAATCATCCGTTGGTGCAGTTCCCCTTCTTGGCCGCGAAACAGCCAACCGGCCGCACTGATGCTATCCAGGTTCGGCAGACTGAGGTTGAAGCCGACGCTGGCCTCCAAGATCAAGCCGTGAATCTTGCGGTCCTCGGGCGCTAATAATACCCCTGCCGCGATTGCGTCCATCGGCGACCGAATCGTGATCGGTTCACCGGCGATCTTGAGCGTACCCGCGACGATGCGGCGAATCCCGAACACCGCTTCGGCTAACTCGGTTCGCCCGGCGCCGACAAGCCCTGCCATGCCAAGAACTTCCCCGGCCCGCACGTCAAAACTGACGGCTTCACTTGGCCCGTTCAGGTAACGCACCCCTGAGACGGCAAGGACCGATTGCCCGTCAACACGGCGATGGTTTCGCGGGAAGTACTGTGTTAAATCGCGGCCGACCATCAACTTCACGAGGGCATCGTGGGTGATTTGTGCCCGACTTAGCTCGCCGGAAAACTTGCCGTCTCGGAGCACGATAGCGCGATCAACGATTCGGGTGATTTCAACGAGACGGTGCGAAATGTACAGCACCGACACGCCCGAAGAACGCAGCAAATCAATCACTTCGTAAAGCCGATCGGTCTCCCGTTGGGTGAGGCTTGATGTCGGCTCGTCCATAATCAGCACGCGGGCATTCTGGCCCAAAGCCCGTGCGATTTCGATGAGTTGTTTTTGCCCCGGTGACAACTGGGCGACGCGAACAGTCAGGAGTACTTCCGGCAGCCCCACCCGCCGCAACATCGTCTCCGCTTCACGGGTCATGGTGCGCTGACTCAACCATTGCAGCACGCCGCCCGAGGTCCGCTCGCGGCCCAGGAACAGGTTGTCAACGACCGTGAGGTTTTCCGCCAGACTGAGTTCTTGGTGAATCAGAATGATCCCGGCTTGCAACGCCTCGGCAGGACCACGGAAGTGAACCACTTCGCCGTTCAGCCGTAACTCGCCACCATCGGGCTGATACACCCCGGCGAGAATCTTCATCAACGTCGATTTGCCAGCGCCGTTCTCCCCGACCACGGCCAGGACTTCACCCCGGTTCACAGCGATGGATACGTCATCCAGCGCAATCACGCCTGGGAACTGCTTGCGGACGTGCAGCGCTTCCAAGAGAGGTGGTGGAGTGGTGGGCATGGGTTGATCAGTGCGATGGGAGGTGTCACCGCGAAGAGCTTCGCGGTGACACGGTAGGAATTACTTCTTGACCGAGTCCAAATCCGCACGCAACTTCGCCTCGAACTCGGTCCCTTTAATGTTCAGAACCTTCACGCCGTTGACGGTTTCTTCCGGTGCGCCGTCTTTGGTCACGACGCGGTAAGCAATGTCTTGGTCGATCGCTTTGGACGAATCGCCCTTGGCGAGTGCGGCCAGAATCTCCACCGATTTGTAGCCGTAGTTGAACGGGTCTTGGACCACGGTGCCGAGGATTTTGCCGTCCTGAATGCCTTTCAACGTCGCCCAATCTTCGTCGAAGCCGACGATAGTCACTTTGCCGTCCAGTCCCTTACCGCGAGCCGCCATCAAGATGGCAGGCGGGTTGTAAGCGTACAGGCCGACCATGCACAAGTTCGGCGTGCCACGCAGCTTTTCGAGAACGTCCTTGGCTTTGTCCTGGGCTTTGACTTGGTCCGTGTCATCGGTGTAAATGCCATCGAGCTTGAACTTGCCGACCGTGGCTCCGGCGTTGCGGGGGGCGTCTTTTTTGTCCGCGAGTTCATCGAGTACGCCACCAATTCGATCAATTGCATTCGCCGACGCCGTGGTGCCGATGAACAGTGCGAGAGTCCCGCCATTGGGTAACGCTTTCTTAATCAACCGCCCGACCGCTTTCCCGGCCTCATAGTTGTTCACGCCGATGTAGCACTTACGTTTGCTGTCTTTCGCGTCGTTGTCCATCGTGATGAGGTTCACCTTCCCGGCAATCCCCTGGAGCGCGGGCGTTTGCTCGTCCGGCTTATTCACACTCACTGCCAGCCCACTGACACCGACGCGAACGAGGTCGTTCACGATGTCCATCTGATCGACCACGGTATTGGACTTCGGCTGGCGGAACACGACATCCACGTCGAAATCCTTCGACGCCTTGTTCGCGCCCGCTTCGGCAATCGACCAGAATTCAGCAGTGCAGTTACTGACGACGGCGACTTTGGTTTTCTTCGTCGATGTGGAACCACCACCGCCGCCATTTTTACCGCACGCTGGGATCGCCAAGATGACTAAGCCAGCGACCAACAATGCCATGACACGAGAGAGGGTGCGCATAAGACCAACCTCAGACCAATGAAGAGGGAGAGGACATTCCTAAAGGTTGGTAACAAAATACAGTTTCTGGATGCGAGAGCAAGCGTTCACAAGAAAGGAATCAACCATTCACACAATCACTGCGACCATTTTGGGGCGTCACCGCGTGCGCCGAGTTGCTTGCCGGTCGCGCTTTTTCGTTTCGACTCTTCCAGAAGTGGGGCGACTTTCTGCAAGGTGGCCACGTCGATGCCTGCGCTTTGCAGAATGGACGCTGCGATCTTATCGGGGTCTTCAATTGTCTTCGATTTGCTACGAGACGACGGTGCGAGTTGCTTGTCAAAAATCGCTTGGGCGGTCAGTTGGTTCGGGTCGGCATTGCCACCGGGCGTTGCGGCCCCGGCATCCGCCAGCATTGGTAGTGGCTCCGCGATTCGCATCCGCTTGCTGGCACGGGCTTCGGCACTCATCTTGGCCAGTTCGGTGGCAAGCACAGCGGACAGTTCTTGATCGTTTTTGCAGCGTTCCACTAGCCCTTCGGAAATCATCACGCCGTTTTGGTCCGGGTGGTAGATCTCTAGCTCTTTGCGACCGACGACACTGAACGTCGGGTTCACGCCCAGAAACGGGTTCTGGGTCATGAGTTCGTGCCCGAGAGCATCGACACGCGCAGACAGTTCCCGAGACGCTGGCGAGACATCAGGAACGTCCACCGGTTTGTTGCGAAAGCCACCTTGGTTGCGGCTGAACTCGTCGAGCGTACACCCGGTACTTGCCACAATCGCAACGATTATTGAGAAGATCGCCAACCGTTGCATTGCGTGCCCTCCGAGAGAAACCCACCCTAGGTGACGTGCGAATACCGTTGTGTTAGCAGGGCGCCAAGGGGAACTATTTTCGCACCCGGAGTTCGTAGTAACGGTTCATCTGTGGGTTACCCCGTAGTGGAATTTCACCATGTAGCGTAGCGACACCGTCTTTCACGGTGTACTCGAATGCCTTGCCAGAAATGGGGTCCAGTGGAATCGGCAGTTGGATTTCGGCGAGTGTGGCGGGGAGTTTGCCACCGTTGCTGAGGGCATGAAGGCGAATCGCTTCGATGATCCGGAGGTACGCGATCCGTTGATCGAGTCTCGCGGTGGCGACACTGGCCCGTGAAAGTGCCGGCAACAAAATCGGGGCAAGAAGTAGCTCCGATCGCATGGCTCGATACAGTTTGTCGTCCATGAATTTTTCCCGCTCAGCGGCTGTCCGCAGGTTTAACACTTTCATCATGTCGTCGCGGATGATTTCAAATTGCAAGAGGTCATCGGTGATGACGACTTGCAGTGGCGAAAACGTTTTGACGGCATCCGGCTTCAACTTGCCGTACACGGTCAGCCGTTCGCGCGCGGCACCGACCCGTTTTTCATCGAGGGCGAACATCGCAAACCGAACCCGCGGTTGCTGAATCACTTTCTCCAGGACACTCTCTCCGGAGCGTCCGTTCATGGAAACAATTTCTTCGATGGACTGCAGGTAACGCTCCAGTTCGAGTGGACTGAAGGCCCGATCGGCGACCATAAAATCTTTGAGCTGCGCCACCAAGAAAACTCGTTCGCCTTCAATGCCCCGCCGAAAACTCATTAACGGACTCGGTAAATCAACGAACGACCAGAACAAATTGGGGCAACCCGGTTGTTGGACCATTTCTTCCAGCCCGTTGATCGCAAGACCGGCAATGGCAACACCGACGAGGTTACCGATAATCGACGGGTGTTGCTCCAGCGCTTGCGCCAACCCGAATAATGACTTTGCGGTTTGGATCGCCCGATCAAATTCCCCGTTTTTGATTTCGCCACGCATCCGTAGTTTCAACACAACGGCCAAGGTGCGCATCTTCTGCACTTCGGGTAGCAACGTGTTGATGCCATCGTTGCGAAGGTTGAACCACTCGTTCCACTCGACGCGGGTGTATCGTGCCGCCTGATCCATGTAGACCATCAACTTGGCGTACTTGGGCGAGTACGCAATGCCGTCATGAATCCCGGCGAGTTCCCGCACGTCCGCCGGCAATTCGGCGAGTGGCATTTCGAGCCATTTGCTACGCTTCAGGTCGTTGTCGCCGTTAAAAAAAAACGCCTGCTCCATGAAGCACTTCATGAAACCGGAGACGCGCTCCCCTGGCTGCTGGTCGCCGTATTCCGGGTAGAGGTAATACCGCGACAGCGGCTTCGGCAGCGCAGCAGGGGAGAGCATTAGCGGAATTGTGACTTTGTCATCTTTCGGCTCCGGCTCCGGTTGGGCTTGGCTGACGGATGACGTGAGCAACAGTAACACCACGGCAAACAATTGTCGGTTCATGGTCAACTCCAGACGAATCAGGGTTAAAAGTTCAGGTGAGAAATCGACCTCAGTCGGCTACCAGCAGTCAACGGTGGTGAAACCGGCCCGGTCTCGTTCGGACCAGGAGCCGAGCGCGGAAAACCGTCGTCTGACATGTGACGAGAAAGTTCGAGGTACGAACTCGGGTCGGGTGTCGGGGATGCTGGCGCCTGGGGTGGCGTCTCGGGAATCAACAGTGGTGTGGCTTCAACAGCCATCGCGGGTACGACCGGACTGCTGGTAACCGGCGTCAACCAAAACCATGCGGCCAACATGACGGTTTGTGACAAAGTTAATCCCCCAACAAGCCACTTCCAGATGCGTGGACTGCGACCCGACGCGCGGCCCGCTTGGAAGAGCATCTCGTCCCGGTTCAGTGTTGTCACCGGGGTGAATCGGGTCAGTTTGTCGATCATGGTTTCCCCTCCAAGCGTTCGCGTAATGTCGCAAGACCCGTTTCGTACCGTCGGTACACCGTGCTGGCCGAACACCCCACGGTGGCGGCGATTTGTTCGAGGTTCATCCCGCCCCAGAGCCGCGCCACGATGACTTCCCGTTGTTCCTGTGGCAACGATTCCAGTGCCGCGACCGCTTCGGTCGCCTCCAGCCCGTCCACCGCCGTTTCCGCGAACCACCGCACCGGCTTGGCCACGATCGCTTCCCTCTTCGCACGCCGATGCTCCGCCCGCCCCGCATCAATCGCCCCGTTCCGCACCACACGATAAAGCCACGCGACAGGTTCATCCGGCAGTGTGCGTTGGTGCGCAAACTTGCAAAACGCATCCTGCACGACGGCTTCGGGGTCGCCGCAGTGCTGCCGCGCGAAGAGCGTCAAAGGTGCCGCGTGAGCATCGAACCATTCGGCCAGTTGCGAAGCGGTCATGTTGATAATGAACACGACACAAGGTGAGGTTTTTTCCGCAGCGTGTTCACTTTTTGAAGTAAGCGACGAGAAGGGAAATCAGAACGCCGACAACAGAAATGACCATCGGGGCGATTTGCCAGGTGCGATCGTTCAGTTTCTCCAGCGACTTGGTGCGTTCGTCGAGCGATGTGAGGCGATTGTCGTGTGCTGCGATTTTGTCCGTGAGCTTGTCGATTGAGGCACGGAGGCGATCGAGTTCTCGTTGATAGTACTCTTCGTTGTACTCGTTACTCGTTTCGATTCTGACGATCGACTGTTGAATTTCGTTCAACTCTTGCTTCAGTTCTTCGATCCGTTGGGACAGGGTAGGGCCGGGCATTTTACTCGACTCCGGCGAGGCTAAAGGCTTTTGTGCGCGCAATTTGTTCTTTCAGATCGTCCATGATCAACCGTTTCAATGCCCTACCGAAAACACCGTGTTGATCGTGCAGGTCGGGAAGTTTTGTTTGGTTCACATCGCGGAAATCGGATTCCGGATAGGCGTACTCTTTAACCGAATACTCTCGATCTTTGTGAACTGCGGCCAAGTCCAAATACACCTTTTGCAGACCCTGAACCAAGCCGCCGTGCCAAGTTGCAGTAACATCGAATGCTACACTCAATTTTCGGAGTGTCACGATTAGCCGTTCATTCGCGGCCTCAACGCCAGGCACTAAATCGGCGGGGATTGTGGATTTGTCGATCGTGGTGGTGTACATCGTCTGGTCTCCGGTTTTTGCTTGACTTCGCAATTCTACCCGATGCCCATCGGTTTGCCTATCACGAGACGTTCCGCTAAATCAGACTGCGATAGTTGTTCACGGCCCCATTTCGGTGGCGAACGGTTCCTCCCTTCCAGAGATTTGTTCCGATGTCTACGAAGCATGTGTACTATTTCGGCGGTAAGACGGCAGACGGCAATGGCACGATGAAGGAGTTGCTCGGCGGGAAGGGTGCGAACCTTGCCGAAATGTGTACGATCGGGATTCCGGTCCCGCCGGGGTTCACAATCACGACGGAAGTGTGCGCGGCTTTCTACGACCTCGGACAGAAGATTCCGGAAGCAGCCATCCCCGAAATCAACGAAGCCATCAAAAAGATGGAAGAAGACTTCGGCGGCAAGAAGTTCGGCGACCCGGTTGACCCGATCTTGGTGTCCGTTCGCTCCGGTGCGGCGCTGTCGATGCCGGGGATGATGAACACGATTCTGAACCTCGGGCTGACCGATACCAGCGTGGAAGGGTTGGCAAAGAAGACCGGCAATCCCCGTTTTGCCTACGACAGCTACCGTCGGCTCATCGACATGTTCGGCTCCACCGCGATGGGCTGCGAGCACGAAGCGTTCGAGCATGAAATCCACAGTTTGAAGCACGAGAAGAACGTCAAGCTCGATACCGAGTTGTCGGCGGATGATCTCAAAGAGTTGGTGAAGCGCTACAAGGCCGTTTACAAGAAGCACGTCGGGGACGACTTCCCGCAAGACCCGCGTAAGCAACTGATGCTGTCCATCAACGCCGTGTTCAACTCGTGGAACGGCAAAAAGGCGATCGAATACCGCCGCATCGAACGCATCACCGGGCTAAAGGGTACCGCAGTCAACGTGCAGGCGATGGTGTTCGGCAACATGGGCGAAGGCTCCGGAACGGGCGTCGCGTTCACCCGCGACCCGAACACCGGCGAGAACGTCTTCTACGGCGATTACCTCATCAACGCCCAAGGCGAGGATGTCGTGGCCGGGATTCGCACACCCGAGCCGATTGCCAAACTCGACGAGCAGATGCCGCGCGTCTACAAGCAACTCTGCGAAATCCGCGAGAAGCTGGAACAGCATTACAAAGAGATGCAGGACATCGAATTCACCGTCCAAGACGGCACGCTGTACATGTTGCAAACCCGCTCCGGCAAGCGAACCGGCACCGCCGCCGTGCGCATCGCAGTCGAGATGGTTCACGAAAAGAAGATCGACGAAACGACCGCCATCAAGCGCGTGCCACCGGACTCCTTGAACCACTTGTTGTTGCCGCAACTCGACCCGAAAGCCAAGGTCGAAGTCGTCGCGCAAGGCATCGCGGCTAGCCCTGGTGGCGCGACCGGCATCGTGCTACTCTCGGCCGAAGCGGTTGTTGAACACGCGAAGAACCACCCCAACGACCCGATCTTGCTGGTTCGCAAAGAAACATCCCCAGAAGATGTTGCGGGAATGCACTTGGCGAAGGGGATTCTCACCAGCACTGGCGGTAAGGCGAGCCACGCCGCAGTGGTCGCTCGCGGTTGGGGCAAGCCCTGCGTCGTCGGTTGTGAAGCGATGAAGATTGACGAGGCGAAACAACTGCTGGTTATCGCGGGGAAAACGGTCAGAGCCGGCGAATTCATGACGATCAACGGCACGACGGGCGACGTGATGATCGGCAAAGTGCCCACCGTTGACCCGACGATGACGGGTGACTTTTCGACGTTGATGAACTGGGCGGACAAGGTTCGCAAGTTGAAGATTCGCACCAACGCCGACACGCCGGCGGACGCGATCAAAGCGCGCGGGTTCGGCGCCGAAGGCATCGGCCTGTGCCGTACCGAGCACATGTTCTTCGGCGACGACCGCATTGCGGCAGTTCGGCAAATGATCCTCGCCACCGACGAAGCCGGCCGCAAAGCCGCCCTCGCCAAAATCGAGCCGTTCCAGAAAGCCGACTTCGTGGGCATCTTTGAAGCGATGGCCGGGCTACCCGTCACCATCCGCTTGCTTGACCCGCCACTGCACGAATTCCTTCCGCAGAAGGACAACGTGAAGGGGACCGAGGAAGTCGCCAAGCAGATCGGCGTGACCGTGGAAGCGATTCACCAACGGGTCGAAGAACTGCACGAAATGAACCCGATGATGGGCTTCCGCGGTTGCCGGCTGCCGATCGTGTTCCCCGAAATCGGCGACATGCAAGTCCGGGCAATTATCGAGGCCGCCATCGAAGTGAAGAAGAAGGGCATTAGCGTTCTCCCCGAGATCATGATCCCGCTCATCGGCACCGTCGAAGAACTCGTGATCCTCAAGAAGCGGGCCATCACGACTGCCGAAGAGTGCATGACGAAGGCCGGGGTCAAAGTCGAGTACCAAATCGGCACCATGATCGAGATCCCGCGAGCGTGCCTCGTGGCGGACAAGGTCGCCGAAGAAGCCGAGTTCTTCAGCTTCGGCACCAACGACCTGACGCAAATGACCTTCGGTTTCAGCCGCGACGACATCAAGGGGTTCATGCCGACGTACTTGGCCCACAAGGTGTTGCCGGTGGATCCGTTCCAGTCGCTGGATGTGAACGGCGTCGGGGAACTCATCAAGATTGGCATTCAGAAGGGCCGCGCCAGCCGGACGGCCAAACACAAGCAACACTTGAAGATCGGCATCTGCGGCGAGCACGGTGGCGATCCCGATTCGGTCTTCTTCTGCCACACCGTCGGCATGGATTACGTGAGCTGTAGCCCATTCCGGGTGCCGATCGCCCGCCTCGCCGCGGCGCAAGCCGCCTTGGGGGAGAAGGCCGCCGGGAATAAGTAATTGGCTCTCGGATTCGTTCTGCAAACCGGAGGTATTCGACCTCCGGTTTGCTTGTCGGCGGTCAATTTGGTGTTGATGGGTTAGGAGGTTTTACATGAACGCAATGGCCCCAGCACTTTCCACCTCTTTTTCGCTTTTGAACACGGACATTTTGTTCCGACTGTCCGTGGCGAACTACCACGACATGATCGAAAATGACATTCTGACCACTGCAGACCGCGTGGAACTGCTTGACGGTTTCCTGGTGAACAAACCCATGCAAAATACACCTCATGCCTCCACAGTGGATCGGTTGGATGAGGATCTCAAGCGTTTGCTGCCGAATGGCTGGCGCTCACGAAATCAACTCCCCATCACCCTCGAAGTCAGCGAGCCGGAGCCCGATGCGGCAATTGTTCGCGGAGATCGACGAACCTTCGGTCATCGACATCCGTCCGCCGCCGAATGCGGGATCGTTGTCGAAGTGGCCGACAGTTCGCTGCGGCTTGATCGCGAGGTCAAAGGCCCAATCTACGCCCGTGCTGGTATCCCAGAATATTGGATTATCAACCTCCCCGATTCGCAAATTGAAGTCTACACGCAGCCAAGTAGGCCGAGCGAAACAGCCGGTTACACCCATCGCCAAGACTACTCATCAACAGATTCCATCCCGTTGATGCTTGATGGTCAATTGGTCGCATCGCTACCGGTTGCCGAACTACTTCCATAATTCGCAAGCTACCTCGACTACCATTTCTTCGGCAGTTGCACGCCATTTATCTCTCGTTTGTTTCGCAGAACCGAAGCAGAATCCGAAACCACCAAAACAACTCACGGTCGTCGACTACACGAAGTCAAAATATCGCATTCCGAAACAAGGCGGGGTCTGGTTATTTCCAAGAAATCGAGTAAACAGTTCATACTACATTTTGGCTCTTCCCGGATTCCTGTGGGTAAAATCTCCCCCGTTACCCACCTGAACATACTATTTTTCTAGGCCGGAATGGACTTTCCGGCCCCTCGGAAAT
>JAYVXO010000246.1:0-3263 GCA_043785105.1 Fimbriiglobus sp. | reverse complement strand
ATGCATCCGTGCGCTCCGGTCTGAGTTTGCCAGCCTTACCCCAGCCGTTTACCAAGCCGCCCAGATTCCAACAACATCAATCAACACGGCCTAGCGTCGTCAGTTCATTTTTCGGGACCATCACGGTTTGTTCGCGGACTTTTTGCGAATCAAAGCCGGTCACAAACGACATTTGTTCCCCGTGAGAAAGGCTTCCGGTTTGGGCGTTGAACATCGTGACTTTCGGCATCTGCACGATGTTCACGCGGCGATCGCTCGTCGCGGCTTCGAGCAAAATCTTCACTTGCTCGTCCGTGAGATGTGCCGCCGTGTCGCCGTCGATCGGCTTCACATCGGCTCGCTTCAACAACTCGACATACGTGAGTGACGTGGTGGACACTTCACGAAGTTCGATGGAAATCGACGTGTCTTGGAGTTTACGTAGGGCAGTCAACAAATCGCTGACCTCGGCCACGACTTTTGGGGTATTGGTGACGACGAGGGCGAGGCCGACTTCGTGATAAACCGTCGTGCCGTTGCCACCGTTCTCGGACCAGGATTCGGGCGAGACCGATGTTTGAATCAGTTTGCGAAGCGCTTTCACGAGTTGGGGCGGCGTCTTGGTTTCTTTGACATCTTTGTTCGTCAACGCAAAGTCCGGGATCGGCGTAACCAGGTCCGCAATTGCGAATACCTTGGTCACTCGTGTGCTGGCTTTCGCTGCGTTGCGATCCGGTGCTTGCCCGTAGGCAATCGAGGTCGAAAGGCCGAACGCCAAAATCAGCCCGAGGGAAATCCGTTTCCGCATGGTCATTCTCACTTGGGGGTACACCGCGTGGTGAGTCCGTTCACGGCGGGCGGAGAATAGCGTGACGTGGGCTGCGGTCAAGAAAATAGTGCGGAAAATGCTAAAGTCCAAAAGTATGGCAGTCGAGTTCGGCAATTTGCGGTGGATACTTGAACCGTGGTGAGCTTGGTCACTTGCGTTTGGGTTTTTTCGGTTTCGCTACCGTCTTTGGTGGAATGACCGCCAGCGCGCGATCGAGCCATGCAAGCAATTTTTCATCCGTGGCCACGCTTGGGGCCGCGACCTGAATCCAACTGGTCATCGGTTTGCCTTCGCCCATTGGGTTGAACGGTTCCGTGTCGGGTTCGAGCAACGCATCGGAAGCACCCTCTCGCAGTTTCACAATCAGCGATGTTCGGTAAACGCCGGCGAACATCGTGCCATCCTTGAACACGCCATACCCGCCAAACAGCGGTTTGCCCGTAATGCTCTTGACAGTGTTCAGCACGGTCAGGATGCGTTCGGAAAGGGTTTTATCGAATGCCATAACGGTCTCGCGTTACGATGTTGCGACTTCACGGGGTCGGGCGAGTTTGATGATGAGTTTTTCGAGTTGCAATCGTGCTGGAAGCGGGCTGCCGCCTTTGAGGCCGAGGTTAATTTCGACAAGCCAATCCGGAATTTGTAATAACCGCGATCGCCCCAAGTGCCGCAGTTGGCGTTCTGTACTTTGGCGAGCTTGCGGCCACTTGGGGACACCGGCAGTATCCATTGCCGGTCCGAGGGAATCGCCTTGAGCCAGCAGTCGGCCCACGGTGGCGAGCTTTCGCAGTTGAAACGTCAGCGGCCCGAGGATTGCCAGCGGGTCATCGCCTTCTTCCAGAAGTTCCGCAAGGATACGCAGCGAGACGCCGGGTTTGCCGTCACCAATCGCATCCATGATTCCGAACACGTTGGCGGCCCGACTCCGGCCAACGAACGCTTCCACATCCTCGGGGCCGATCGCCGGTTTGGTGCCGACTGCGATGGCCAGCTTCTCCAACTCTTGATCGAGCAGCCCCAACTGCGGCCCGACCCGTTCGATGAGCGCCGCCGCACCATCTGCAGTCAACTTCTTGCGGTGCTGCGTCAGCGACCAGCTCACGCACCAACTTTCCACTTCGTGAAGCTTGTACGGCGACGGGGCTTTGCAGGCAATTTTCGCGAGGTCAGGTAAGGACTTCGCCAGCTTGGTCGTCTCGGGGAACGTCTTCACGTCCAGCACCAGCACGCCAATTTTGCTAGGGGCTTGAGCGTATTTTTCGAGCGTCGCCCGGTGTTCGGTCACGAAGCCGTCGCCTTGATCGACAATCACAATGCGGGCCGGGCTGAGGAACGGCAAGGTGTCCAGTTCGTTGCGAACCGTTGAGAAAGCAAGCTTGTCGCCGGTGAAATTGGAAACGGCGAACGACGGGTCGGCGTCCCCGGCGACGAGAGAGATAATCGCGTCGCGGCAACGACGCTTCAAGAAGTCCTCGTCGCCGTGCAGGACGTAAATCGGCTGCCGCTTCGCCTTCGCCACTTTGTCCAAAAACAGAATCGCGTCCATTGCAGTCCAACACGAAGGAGTTTTTGACAGGATGAATAGGATTTGACAGGATTTCAATCTTGTCTTCGATCCTGTCAAATCCTGTTCATCCTGTCGAATGGTTTTATTGACCGATCATTTCGATTTACGATGCTGCGTAACGATGTCCGCATACTTCTTCGCCAACGCCGTGAGTGCGGCATAATCTCTCGCCGCGATCAATTTCGGGTCCACGAGTTGGCTGCCAACACCCAGACACACCGCACCGGCTTTCAGGAACTCGGATGCCGTGTTCAGGTCCACACCGCCGGTGGGCATCAGTTTGATTTGTGGTAGTGGCCCGCGCACCGCTTTGAAAAACGCGGGGCCAACAATGTCCGCCGGGAAGACTTTGACAACGTCCGCACCCGCTTCCCACGCCGTCAGGATTTCGGTCGGGGTGAACGCCCCTGGCATCACCAATTTATCGTACCGACGGCACAGCCGAATCACGTCCAGGTTCAAGGTGGGTGATACCACAAAGTCCGCCCCCGCCAGGATTGCAGCACGAGCAGTTTCGGCGTCAAGCACCGTCCCGGCTCCAAGCAGTACCCGGTTGCCAAGTTGCCGGCTCACTTCACGGATCACATCAAGGGCATTCGGGATCGTGAACGTGACTTCGGCAACGGTCACGCCCCCATCTGCCAACGCCTGCACGACATCGACTAACCCCGCCGGATCAGGGGCGCGGACCACTGCGATGATGCCACAATTCAACACACGCTGAAGATCGGTTTCTCGGCTCATGCGACGATTGTGGGGTTTGCGGCGGTCGATGGCAACGGCAAACCAGTACCATCGACTCGCGCTGAGTGGGAGTTGTGTGTGATCGTTCGCAAAATTAGAACGCTAGCTTCATGCCGCGTAACCGCGTCACGGTTTCGATCATCA
>JAYVXO010000245.1:0-29449 GCA_043785105.1 Fimbriiglobus sp. | reverse complement strand
AAGCGCGGAGACTTTGGGCTGGCTCATGCCCGCGACTATAGCCACCCTGCGGGACTTCGAGAACCCGACTCACAACACCACTGCGTAACTCCTAAATTGTGTAGATTTGCTCGCGCTGAACATGCCGCGGAATATTTTGCCCTTTGCTTTCGACGAACTCCTGATACCCTTTGAGAACAATCGAATCGTAATCATCTAACTTGCTGTCGTATGTTAGCAATTCTTCGGACTTGACCTCCGGCTTGCTACCAATTCGAACCGTCGAGATCACGCGGAACGCCATAAAATTGGATTTGTCGAAGTCAATTTCCGTCGACAAGTGCTTGATATTCCCTTCTTTGTTCTCTCCGCAAACAACTTTGTAGACTGGTCGGCCGTCATGTGTTGTGTCTGTGACCTTGAGAATTGGCAATTTTTCATCGGCTAGCATAGTATACCAATCAATATCGGACACTATCATACCTTGGCCAATACCGAAATCTTGCCCGATTTGACGCGTGGGCCACCACGGTGCCGCAATCGCAGCCTCGGATAGGTCGTCAGGAAAGTATTTGTTCGTATTGAGGACAAACTCGCCACTGGTGCTGCTCGACAGCTTGTAGTAATGATTGGGCCGCAATATTGCCGCACTTGTTGTTTTTTGGTTGACTAAATTTTTGATATACTCTGCCCGGTAGTAAATGATCTTTTTCTGTGAGCTAGATTCTGTTCTACTCTCCTTCTCACAACGGAAGGGAGTCCCGAATGGCCGCCTGGTTTCGACCCACGCTTTCGATCGCCGAACAAGACGCCGTTCTGGCGGACCGCGATCACCATCCCGATTCGCGTGTCCGATGTAAAATGAACGTCCTGTGGGCGGTTCACTTGGGACACTCCCGCGATGAGGCCGCACGCATCGCGGGTGTGAGCATCGCCACCGCCAAACGCGACATCCTCGCCTACCGCGACGGTGGCCTGGACGCCTTGCGGCGGCGCGATCCCGGCCCTCGACCGACCAGCCCACTCGCCGACCACGCCGACCTCATCCAACGATCCCTCACCGAACGTCCGGTTCGCACGACCGCCGAGGCCATCGCACGCATCCACGAGTTGACCGGGATTCGTCGCGGCCTCACCCAAACTCGTCACTTTCTGGCGGGCTTGGGTTTCACCTGGCAACGCACTCGCGCCATTCCCGTGCCCCCAAAAAGACGCTGAGTGAGCACGTCGAAATTCAGCGCGAATACCTAGAAAACCAGCTTCAACCGGCTCTTGATGAGGCCGTTGCGGGCCAGGGGCACGTCTTCTTCGTCGATGCCGCTCACTTCGTTTATGGTACGTTTTTGTGTTGCCTGTGGAGTATCGCGCGGGTGTTCGTTCGCGCCGCGTCGGGGCGTCAACGGTTCAACGTTTTGGGTGCCTGGAACGCGGTCACGCGACAGCTTGTGACGGTGACAAACACGACGGTCGTGAACACGGAAACGATGAGCGAATTGCTGTGGAAAATTGCGGCGCAACAGTTGGTAGGTCGGGTGACGGTGGTGCTAGACAACGCGAAATATCAACGCAACACAACGGTTCAGAAGTTGGCGGCGGAGTTGGGAATTGGGTTGATGTACTTGCCGAGTTACTCGCCGAATTTGAACCTGATCGAACGGCTGTGGGGCTTCACGAAACGGCGAAGTGTGTCCGGGAAATATCACGCGAACTTTGCGTCATTTCGAGCGGCGATCGAGACAACCTTGGAAGGAGTACCCACCCAGCACGCCGACGAGTTCAAGTCGCTGATGACCCTGAAGTTCCAGACCTTCAAAGACGTATCACTCCTGGCCGCGTAATGTATACTCAGAATCCGCTTCTTGCCGATCGGGATGACCGGGATGAATACGACCACGAAATAAAGTGTCGTGTCGTAAGATTCGAGATCGCCCACCCGATTGCAGAACTCACACCCGGCCCGGAAGCGGTGGATGTTCCGCTTGCCGTAATACCACGTCCCGATCCCGTTGATGACTGAAGGCATGTGCAGGTCTCACCGAAAGTATTTGCGACAAGTGTAGTAGCGAATTCAACGAGAAGCTGGTCAACGGGAAACAATCACACCCGATCACGCCTGCCAATATCCCGTAACCATTCGTTCATGGCCAGCGGATTAAAACACGACCACGCACTCGACCAACTCGGCGTGGGTGAGTTTGCGGTCGGTGGGGAAGAGGACATACGCCGCGGGGGATGCGGAGCAATCGACGATCAGTTGGCGGTGGTTGGGGACGGCGAAGCCGGTCTCGGTTGGGATGTGGCCACTCACGAGAAGGTCGGCATCGACTTTACGCAGGTAGTCGTCGATGTTGCGGTGCGACGTGTCCCGGCCCCACACGATGCCGTAGACGAGGCCACCCGGCTGGTACTCTTTCTCGTCGTAGCTTTCCTCTTCCAATCGCCGGGCATCGAAGGTTCCCATGTGGCGGCCCGGTGTCAGGCTGTGCGAAATGAAGATGTCGTTGGGTGTGCGCAACGCGATCGGCAAGGCTTTCAACATCTCCATGTATAGCGAATAAATGTCGGCCCCTGCGTCACCGTAGGCGGTGGTCACGCCTTGGCGGAATGCCTCGTTCTGCGAGTCGTTGCCTTTGCCGATGGATCGGTTTGTCCACTGCGCCAACTCGTGATTGCCCGGAAGCAAATGCACTCGCGTCGGAAACTGGCACTTCAACGCGGCGAATAAATCGAGCAATTGATGCGACTTGTCGCCGCCGTTCGGGTACAGGAAACTGCTATGCACCACTTCCTGAATCACGAGGTGCCGCAGCGGGTGGTTCGCCAGATCGGCGGCCTTCAGAATCACCTGAAAATTCCGCACATGCCCGTGCAAATCCCCTGCGACCAAGACTTCTGTGCAATCCGGCAGCCGCACCAAGTGACCCGATCGACCGGGCGTCGCTCGGACGAAATCAATCGCCCGACGTAGGGTTGGCAACATCCGGTCGGCAGTTGGCATGGCTCACTCTCTTCAATGACGGACTCGCATATCGTATCACAATAGGGCGAAGTCTTCCCCTTGCTTCGGGGAGTCGGCTTCGGAGAATGCCGACTGGAAGGGTCTGCTCCGTCCTCTGCCAAATGGCACGGGACCAGCCTCAAGTTCGGTCGGTCGCTTTTTTGCTGTTCACGCGGACGGACCCGGCATGGAGTTGTCGCGGAATCTCAAGATCGACAGCGTCATCCGCCTTCAACCCACCCCGCCACGGCAAGTTGAAGCGGACCGTTCCGTCACGGATGCCATTGAGGTGATGCGGCAAGAACGAGTCGGCTGCCTACTGATTATTCATCGTGGAAAGTTGGTCGGCATCTTCACGGAACGCGATTTACTCACCCGAATTCTCGGCGAAGGGCTACCGCTCACCACCCCAATGCGCGAGTGCATGACGGCGAACCCGGTCACGGTCACAATGCACGATTCCGTGAATGCCGCGATTCAAAAGATGCAAGACGGCGGCTACCGGCACCTCCCCGTCATCAACGAAAACCAACGCCCCGTCGGCATCCTCTCCGCCAAACGCATCGTCCGCTACATCGTGGAACACTTCCCCAACATCGTCTACAACTTGCCCCCCGACCCGCACAACAACACCCCGTCGCACCCGGAGGGGGCGTAGGTGCGGATGAGTCCTGTGACTACCGCCGAAGTGTGAAACCATTCCAGACAGCGAACCTTGTTAAGCTGTCGCTAGTGCAGGTGGTTCGACGGGCGAAATATCAGGTATGTGGGAGAAATCTTTGATGTTGAAAGTGTAGAGCGTTGAAATTCCCGCCTGAAGTAATGCAGCAGCAATTTGGTAGTCGAACACTAGCCTGCCGGTAACGGGTGCCGCCCGAAGCAGTACCATCACCCTTGCCACAATATCGAATGGTATTGGTAGAACCGTGATCCCTGGCAAAGCAAGTAACTTGTCGAGTGCATTCAAGGCGATCGCCGCAGACATTGGAGACGTGACCCGCTTGGGATTGGTCATAGTCGCGTAAAACTCGGCCACCATCTGCGGGAATATGCACAAACCAGCATCCGGGCGCTTAGCTCGATCCAGTAACGCTACCGATGTCAAGTGATGCGGACTGTCCGTGAGATGGGCATAGACTAGGACGTTGGTGTCTACCACGGCGCGGTTAGCAGACATCGTCATACATGTCCTCGCGGCGAAGGGTGCCGATGACTGTTCCCGGCCACTTCAACAGCCCGAATGATTCAGGGGGGGTGTCGAGAACATCGTTCTGGGCGGTTGGCGCATGATACTTTTGGCGAAGCTCATCAACCAAACCCCGGACATACTGTGCTTCCGATTCGGGTAGCCCAGTCAGGTCAACCATCTGGGGCGTCAATGAGTGGGTCAATTCAATGTCCATGATTTTATAATACCATCCCGATCGCAATCTGAACGGAAAACGCCCTTACTTTCTGCCGCCGAGCTTCAACTTTTCCCCGAGTCGTTCCAGCGCTTCGAGCGCAGGCTGTGTCCGTCCGGCATCAATGTCGGCCTTGCTCTTCATCAAAAATGCGACCATTTCTGCTTTCTGTGCAGACGCGATCTGTTCCACGAGTTGCTGATAAGCTGCCGCATCTTGCACGACCATTTCCGCTTTGCCGTTGACTGTGAGTACGACGGGTTGTCCCGTCTCCTTAAGCCGTGCCGCAATCGTCGCGGTATCTCGCTTGAAGGAACTGAGAGATTGAATATCGGTGGCGATGTCGAGCATAGATTCTCCTGCGCTGAATTCGCATTCGATTTGATGCTACCCCTTCCGTTAGACACCCGCCACTCGAAACGACTAATCACAACTGCCCCCACAAAATCTTGAGAATCGTTCAACTATCCCGCCCAGTCTGGTCGAAGTCTGCTTTTGCCCTAGGCCATTGCGGGGCAGCGGAGTAAGAAGGCAATACGCGACGTATACTCCAGTTGTGACTTATCCTCTTCCGGATTTTGAGGTTTGAAATGTCCGCTTCCCTCGGTTCGAGCGGTGTGGCCGCTCACCCTGATTCTGTTCATCGTAATGGCCATGCGGTTCAAGAACTCGAATCGGTGACGATCCGCTTTGCGGGCGACTCCGGTGACGGGATGCAACTCGCCGGTACGCAGTTCACGAATACGTCCGCGATTCTCGGCAACGACATCGCTACTTTTCCGGACTTCCCTGCCGAAATCCGTGCCCCCGCCGGAACGCTGCCGGGGGTGTCGGGGTTTCAAGTTCACTTCTCCAGCACCGACATTCACACGCCCGGCGACATCCTGAATTGCCTCATCGTAATGAACGCGGCGGCACTGAAAACCAACATCCGCGACCTGGAACCGGGTGGCTTCTTGATCGTTAACGGTGACTCGTTCGGCGTCAGCGATCTGGATAAGGCGAAGTACAAAGTCAGCCCGCTCGAAGACGGTTCCTTGAAAGGCTACCGGTTTATTCGGGTGTCGATTACCAAGCTGACCCGCGAAGCCGTGACCGAATGCAAGCTCTCGCCGCGAGAAGCCGACCGTTGCAAAAACTTCTTCGCGCTGGGCTTGGTGTACTGGATGTACGAGCGGCCAATGGAGTCCACGATCAAGTGGATCCGCGAGAAGTTCGCCAAGAACCCGCAATTCGTTGATGCCAACGTCCGGGCACTGAAGGCCGGTTACAACTACGGCGAAACCGTCGAGTTGCTTCCGGTACAATACAGGGTGGCCAAGGCCAAAATTGCCCCCGGTGTGTATCGCAAGATTACCGGCAACGAAGCGATCGGCCTTGGCCTCGTAGCCGCAGCGAAGTCGGCGAACAAGACGCTGGTGTATGCTGGCTACCCGATCACCCCGGCCAGTTCCGTTCTGGAACAACTCGCCCACCCGGACATGAAACGGTACGGCGTGAAGACGATGCAGGCCGAAGACGAAATCGCCGCGTGTGGTGCCGCCATCGGCGCCAGCTTCGGCGGGGCCATTGGCGTGACGGGCACCAGTGGCCCCGGCATCTGCTTGAAGGCCGAAGCCGTCGGCTTGGCAGTCATGACCGAACTTCCACTGGTGATCTTGAACATTCAACGCGGCGGCCCAAGTACCGGCCTGCCGACGAAGACCGAACAAGCCGACTTGCTGCAAGTCATGTTCGGTCGCAACGGCGAATGCCCCGTGGCAATCATCGCGCCGCAATCCCCCGGCGATTGCTTCGACATGGCCTATGAAGCCGTTCGCTTGGCCACCCGGTTCATGTGCCCCGTCTATCTGCTCTCGGACGGTTACCTCGCCAACGGGTCGGAGCCGTGGATGATCCCGGACATGGCGAAGTTTCCGAAGATCGAAATCAACCACCCCACCAGGCCGAACAGCGACGGCTGGACCGGCGCCGGGCACGAAAACGGCACTGGCGACGTGGCCAAGTACCTGCCGTACAAACGCGACGAACTGCTGGTCCGCACCTGGGCCATCCCCGGCACGCCGGGTCTCGAGCACCGCATCGGCGGCATCGAGAAACAGGACGTGACGGGCAACATCAACTACGAACCGGCGAACCACGAACACATGGTTTACGTCCGCTGGAAGAAGATCGAAAACATCGCGGAAGTGATCCCCGAACTCGAAGTGACCGGGGACGCCGACGCGGACCTGTTGGTCATCGGTTGGGGCGGCACCTTCGGCAGCATCACGACGGCCGTGGAGCGTGCGCGCAAGCAGGGCAAGAAAGTCGCCCAAGCCCACTTCCGCTACCTCAACCCGATGCCCAAGAACACCGAAGCGGTGCTGAAGCGGTTCAAGAAAATCTTGGTCCCGGAACTCAACAGTGGCCAACTCTGCTGGTTACTGCGGGCCAAGTACCTCGCGCCCGCCGAGGGATTGAACAAGATTCAGGGCAAGCCGTTTCTGATCAGTGAGATCGAAGCGGCGATTGGGTCAGCACTGGCAGCCGAGGGGCAGACGATCTCCGAAGGCGGACCGCTCCTCGACTTTGTCGGTAAAGCCATCAACTATCCGGAGATGTGACGACTATGTCCGCCGTTCGCCCAACGGTCAGGAGCCTCATTGTCTGCGAGAGTATTCTGCCCGAACCCGATCATCCGACCCGTGTGAGCTTGATCCGGCTCGTTGACAGTATCCGACCGAGCGAGGGATCGACCTACCCTTTGCTTCAACCGCACTTGTCGGTGTTCGCACAATTGACCGAGTGCCGTGGATCGGTGAGGCTCCAGATTCGGGTTCATGTGGCCGACGCAGACCACCTGGTGTTCACCAGCCCGATGTATACGACGACCTTCCCCAACGAACCGTTGACGTTACACGGGGCAAGGTTCCGAATCCTCAAGTGTCGGTTCCCGAACCCAGGGTTGTACTGGGTACAAATTTGGATCAACGACGAGTTATCTGCCCAAACACCATTAATTTTGCGATAGGCACAAACTACCTAGGAAATCCTCTCATGGCCGCTGCTACGACTTCCCTGCCTACCCTCAGCACGAAGGAACTGACCACGGACCAAGACGTCCGCTGGTGTCCGGGCTGCGGGGATTATTCGATTCTGGCGCAGATGAAAAAAGCCCTCACTACCGTGGGCGTGCCGCGTGAAAAAATGGTGTTCGTCTCGGGCATCGGCTGTTCGAGCCGGTTCCCGTATTACATGAACACGTATGGCTTCCACACGATCCACGGACGGGCGCCGACGTTTGCGACGGGCCTCAAGCTCGCCAACCCGGAGTTGCAAATCTGGGTCGTCACCGGCGACGGCGACGGGCTGTCGATCGGCGGCAACCACACGTTGCACGTGTTGCGCCGCAACGTCGATCTCAAAATCTTGCTGTTCAACAACGAGATTTACGGCCTGACGAAGGGGCAATACTCGCCCACCAGCCGCACCGGGACCAAGACCAAAACCAGCATGGCCGGGTCGGTCGAAACGCCGATGCGGCCGCTGACCGTGGCCCTCGCCGCCGAGGCCACGTTCGTGGCGCGAACGGTGGACGTGGACGTGCAACACCTCGTCATGGTGCTGCAACGCGCGGCCGCCCACAAGGGCACGGCGTTCGTGGAGATTTACCAGAACTGCAAAATCTTCAACGACGACGTGTGGGCCTACGCCACCGACCGCACGGTAAAGTCCGATCACTTGCTGTACCTCGAACACGGCAAGCCGATGATCTTCGGCAAGGACCGTAACAAGGGGATTCGGTTGAACGGCCTGACCCCCGAAGTCGTCGAGATCGGCAAGGACTGCGCCATCGACGACCTGCTGATTCACGACGAAACCGCTGAAGAACCGACGTTGGCGAACTTGCTGAGCCGCATGACGAACCCGGAGTTCCCCGAAGTCGTTGGCATACTGCGGGCCGTGAAAAAGCCGACGTTCGACGAGCAAATCGACAAGCAAGTCACCGACGCGATCGCCAAGAAAGGCCCCGGCAAAATGGACGACCTGTTCAAGGCCGAAGATATTTGGACCGTCGAGTGATTGCGAATCGTGCCGTGCGGAATAGAAAAACCTCAAGCAACGGAAGCGTCGCTTGAGGTTTTTGTTTTCGGCCCCCTGTTCATTCCGATGCCCACGTTCTGCAACCGCAATGATCTGTCCTGTCTGCAATCATAACGGCAACCTGATGGGTGCGGAGACGTGCTTGTGGTGCCTGTTTGACTTGTCCGCGATTGACCGGCCGGTGGCCTCGGATCGGGTCGAGCGGAGCTTGATGACGGAACCCGTTGCGGTGCTGAAGCCGAAGTTGCCGGTGACCGTGACGGTGACGGCAACGTTGGGCCACGTCATTCAGCAGATGATTGCCAAGCAAGTCAGTGCGGTGTTGGTTACCGACGCGAGCAACCAACTCGTTGGCATCCTGACCGAACGCGATTTTCTAACCAAGGTGGCGGGGTCGGCGCACTTCCGGGATCAGCCCGTCGAACTGTTTATGACCCGTCACCCCGAAGCCGTGACCATGATGGACCCGCTGGCTTTTGCGCTCGGGAAAATGTCGGCGGGCGGCTACCGGCACCTGCCGGTCGTGGCGGACGGACAACCCAAGGGCATCGTCTCGGTCCGCGATCTGTTGCGGCACATCATGCGGCTGTGTCGGGAATCGGGTCTGGTTTAATCGGACACCAAGTCTGAAAATCCTGTGTACTGTTCGCCCAATCTTTAACGCTGTTTGAGGGGTATCGGGAAGTGCGTTTGCAAAAATCGGTTTCGCGGCGTGGATTTACCCTGATCGAGCTTTTGGTGGTAATTGCCATCATTGCGATCTTGATCGGTCTGCTCCTTCCGGCGGTGCAAAAGGTCCGGGAGGCCGCGTCTCGGAGTACGTGCCAAAACAACTTGAAGCAACTCGGGCTGGCGGCGATGAACTTTGAAGGAACGCGCGGTTACTTGCCGCACGGGTACTATGGCCCGTTCCCGGATCGGAACTTTTACGAAGCCGGGCACAACACGGCCTACGACACCGGAGTGAGTGGACTCGTGAGCTTGCTCCCGTTTATCGAGCAAGACAATCTGGCCCGGCAGTTCGATCCGGTTCTCACCCAGGAACTGACCGCGACCCCGAGCGTTGCATCGTTCCCCGGCTGGTCCGCAGTGCCGGCGGCGGAAGCGGCGGCGAAGTCACGGGTGAAAACGTTTTTGTGTCCATCGGACCCGGAAAAGACTGTGGCGACCGTGGCGGGTTATTGGGCGTTCGTGCAAACCGATGCCACCGGCGCCGCGTTCATCGGCCACACGTCGGACACCAACAAAAACTACGGCGTCACGAACTACGCACCCGTCGCCGGGTCATGTGGAACTCGGGCAAGCCATTCCGCGGCGGGGTTCGGGCCGAATGCCGACCTCAGTAAGTACGCAGGCATCTTCGGCAACCGGAGCAAAACCACGATCACGTCGATCGCCGACGGAACGAGCAATACGCTTCTCTTCGGTGAAGGGATCACGGCAGACAATCCGACGACTCAATGGCTGTGGGTCAGCATCCTGCCGATGACCACACAATACGGGTTGAGCAACAGCGGTAGCCCGGACGTGACCCGCAAGCGATTCGCCAGTCGCCACACCGGCATCGTGCAATTCGGCATCGCCGATGGCTCCGTTCGGGGGATTCGCCCCGGCGCAACGAGTACCTGGAACCCGGCCACGACCGATTGGTGGGTACTCCAACGGCACGCAGGGAAAAGCGACGGCGACATCATCGACGGGTCAATATCGAACTAAAAGGACAGGTGACATGCGCAGATTCGTGATGTTACTGGTACTCGGATTGCTGGTCGGTTGCGGTGAAACGAAACCGCCCGCGCCGCCGAACACGGACAACAAGGCGAAGCCGGGCGCTCGAACTTTTGACGCTTCGCCGCCGGGTGGTTACAAGCAAGGGGAGTAGTCGCTAATGTGTTGACCGCTACCGAACCGCGCCGCCGTTGATGCGGATCGTTTGCCCTGTGATGAACTTCGCGCCCGGACTGGCGAGCCAGAGTGCGGCGGCGGCAATGTCGTCGGGCAGACCCCAGACCCCAAGCGGCGTTTCACGGCGAACCCGTTCTTGCCATACGGGTGATGCGGTCTCACCCCAAGATGTGCGAATCCAACCGGGTGCCAGACAATTCACCCGCACTTCCGGCGCCAAGCTCAACGCCAAACTTCGGGTGAAGCACAGGATCGCCCCCTTCACGGCGCCGAACAGTTGACCGCTATCGCCTTCCATGCCGATCTCCGCTTGATCCCAACCCATCGTCAAAATCACACCCCGACCACGGGCCTTCATGCGTGCGCCAATGTCCCGTGTCAGTTGCATCGTGGCTTTCAGATCGACCGCCAGCAGTTCTTCCAGTTTGCGTTCAAACGGCCACTTGGCGGCCTCCCCGGTCAACGTGTCCGCCCCGGCGTTGCAAACGAGAATATCGAGTCCGCTTCCTGCCATTGCCCAAGACTCTTCGGCTAGCCGCGTCACCTGCTCCGCATCCCGTAAATCGGCGACGACGTGATTTGGCCCTAACTTGCGCCGACCGTGGGTCAACACACGGGCACCCTCCGTTTGAAACAGGCGGGCAATCGCGGCGCCAATGCCAGAGGTTGAGCCTGTCACCAGCGCCGTCAACCCGTTCAACGAACCGTCACGCTTCCCAGTGATTCCGTCAACGGGTAGAGCGTCCCGCAGTTCGCGGATTGTCTTGTGGAAAATGGGATGCAAGACATCGGCCGCAATCTCCGCCAGTGGCACGAGGACGAAACTACGTTCGTGCATTCGCGGGTGGGGCACGGTCAACGTCGCCGTGGAAATGATCTGTTCGTCGAAGAGCAACAAGTCCAGGTCGAGCGTTCGTGGTCCGTCCTGAACGGTGCGAACCCGGCCAAACTCGTTTTCGATTTTGTTCAGAACTGCAAGCACATTCAACGGGGTAAGCGTCGTTTCAACAGCCAGCACCATGTTCAGGTACGGCCCTTGTCCTGCGGGTCCGCCAACCGGAGCAGTTTCGTAGATACTAGAGATTTTGATTGATGTGAACTCTGGCTCAACAGCCAGTCGTTGAACGGCATCAAGCAACGTCTGCTTGCGGTCGCCGAGATTGGACCCGAGCGCGATGTGAATCCGTGCCATCGGCCACCCGTCGGAAGTAGAGAGTGTGAGAGTGGCGGGTTGAGAGTGGAGAGTAAAAACCCTTCTTCACTCTCCACTCTCAACCCGCCACTCTCACACTCTCTACCCTCACACTATCTACTTCTTGCCGCCCTTGGCGTCAGCGGCTGGTGCTACGGCGTCGCCGTCGGCGACTTTCTCTTTCTTCTTCTTCAAGATGATCTTCTGAACGCGGGTTTTGGGGATGCCGAACGGGCTTTGCCCTTCGGTCCACTTCCCGTCTTCCATCATCTTCAAGATGCGTTCGGAGCGTTTCATCACGCAGCGGTTGCGGCCCATGCCGCCTTTGCGTCGCAAGCTTTTGTCGATCGACATTTCAAACCGGGGGTCAGAGGTCAGTAATCCAAGCCAGGCCGGACTTGCCGACCGCAATTTCGTAAGCTGTGATGATAGAAGCGATACTCGCTCACGGCAAGACGATCTTGGATCCGGGATGCCGATTTCACACCCCTTCCACCAGCCCAAATACTGCCATGAAAGTGACCCTCGACTACGGCAAAACTGGCCTCGAAATCACGCTGCCGGACGACCGCATGGTTGCCCCGCCGCTGGCGATCCGGGATGCCATTCCGTTGACCGACCCGGTTGGAGCGCTCGAGGCTGCGTTGAAATCGCCCGTCGGTACGCCACCCCTTTCGCAATTGGCGACGGGGAAGAAGACTGCTTGCATCGTCATCTGCGACATCACGCGGCCCGTGCCGAATCAACTGATTCTCCCGCCGTTGTTGCGCACCCTGGAAGAAGCAGGCGTGCCGCGTGACGGCATCACGATTCTGATTGCGACCGGGCTACATCGACCCAACGAGGGTGACGAACTCGTCGAACTCGTGGGCCAAGACATTGCCACGAACTACCGTTGTGTGAACCACCACGGCAAGGTTTTGGAGGAACACGACTACCTCGGGACCACGGCCAACGGCGTGCCGATCTGGATCGACAACCGCTACACCCAGGCCGAGTTGAAGATCACCACCGGGTTAATTGAACCGCACCTGATGGCCGGTTATAGCGGGGGGCGGAAACTGATTTGCCCTGGTATCGCGGCACTGGAGACGGTCAAAGTCTGGCACGGGCCGAAGTTCCTGGAACACCCGCTCGCCGACTGTGGCATCCTCGAAGGCAACCCGGTCCACGAAGAAAACACCCTCATCGCCCTGAAAACCGGCTGCGATTTCATCGTGAACGTCTGCATCGACGGCAAACGCCGGATCACGTGGCTGGGTGCGGGCGACATGCTGAAGGCGTGGCACGAGGGCGTGAACTTCTGCCGCGAAATCGTGAAGGCGGGCGTCTCTGAACTGTGTGATGTGGTCGTAACCAGTTGTGCTGGGTACCCACTCGATACCACGTGGTACCAAGCCGTGAAGGGCCTGATCGGGGCACTACCGATCGTCAAACAGGGCGGCACGATCGTGCTAGCCGCCAGCCTCACGGAAGGGTTAGGCAGCCCCGAGTTCCAACAACTCATCGCGGAGAACCCGGACCTCAACGAGTTCAAGCGGAAGATCATGGGCAGCGACTACTTCATCATGGACCAATGGCAACTCGAAGAGTTGTGTAAGGTCGTCGCCAAGTGCAAAGTGAAAGTCGTCACCCACGGCCTGACCGCCGAAACCCTAGCCAAGTGCCACGTCCACCCCGCCCCCAGCGTCGAACAAGCCGTCGCCGAATCGTTAGCCGAGTATGGCCCCCACGCCCGCATCGCCGTCATCCCAAAGGGGCCGTATGTGCTGCCGTATGTGATTAAGAATTGAGGCAGATAAGTAAGGCGGAGAGCAACACGATGGTAACGACTCCAGCACAGATTGACCTCTGGCTGACAACTCCTTCCGAGCACCAACGACTCGAATTCAAGGAAGCCAAAAACCAGTTCGACAACGCCAAGTTGTTCAAATACTGCGTTGCCCTCGCTAACGAAGGTGGTGGTATTCTTCTTCTCGGTGTTACAGACAAAGTACCACGAACAGTTGTAGGTTCACAGGCATTCAATGATCTAGTCGAGATGGCCGAGAAACTATTCACCGCAGTCGGATTTCGTGTGGACATCGAAGGCGTGAATCATCCGAACGGTCGGGTGGTGGTGTTTCACATACCCTCACGACTGCGAGGAACCGCATACCATCTCGGGGGTACTTACTTGATGAGATCGGGTGAGGAACTGGTTCCGATGAGCGAAGACCGTTTACGGACGATCTTCGCAGAGGGGCAACCGGACTGGCTGGAGGAACCATCGCGGGTCGATTTATCAGCAGAGCAGGTGATAGAACTTCTCGACACGCAGGCATTTTTCTTGCTACTCAATCGAGCATATCCCACAACGCAGAAAGCTGTGTTGGAGCAGTTGCAATCCGAGCGACTAATCGACAAAGTCCCAGCGGGGTACGCAATTCGCCGAATGGCCGCGATCTTGTTGGCTCGTAAACTCTCAGATTTTCATGACGTGTCCCGCAAAGCGGCACGAATTGTAGTGTACTCAACAACTTCAAATACCAAAACGAAACTAGACCGGACTTGGGAAAGCGGTTACGCCGCTGGCTTCAGCGAATTAGTCGAGTTCGTGAACAGTCAACTTCCACAGAACGAAGTAGTTGAAGCCGCCATTCGGAAGAACGTGAAGTTGGTACCAGATATTGTGATCCGCGAGATCGTGGCGAACGCATTAATCCATCAAGACTTCACTATTACTGGTACATCGACCATGATCGAGATTTACCCTGATCGGGTCGAAATCTCGAACCCTGGTGAACCGATCGTCCCGGTGGAGCGTTTCATCGACGGCTACCAGTCCCGCAACGAACGGCTTGCTGACCTCATGCGACGTATGCACATCTGCGAAGAAAAGAGCAGTGGCATTGACCAAGTGATTGAAGCTGCTGAAACTTTTCAGCTACCAGCGCCAGCATTTCGAGTTGGTCACAAACGCACCATTGTCGTCATTTTTGGTCACAAACCGTTCAACGAGATGGGCCGCGAAAATCGGATTCGAGCCTGCTATCAGCATTGCGTGTTGAAATACATACTCAACAAGCCGATGACCAATCAAACACTTCGGCAACGGTTCGGCCTCACCGCAGACAAGAGCGTGAGTGTCTCCCAGTTGATATCCGCGACCATCGAAGCAAAGTTGATTGTCGCAGACGGAGTCGCGGGCACTTCCAAAAAACTGGCACGCTACCTTCCCTTTTGGGCCTGAGTTTATTTAAGTTCAATACCCGACAAATGCGCGATTGCATCGTGTTTGCCCATGATTTAAGGCGTTTTCTCATTTAAGCTCATTTACAACACCTGTGTCTGGAGTGTGACAGATGAGTCATTTGACCGTGATATTTTCTAACGTTATCTGCGTTGGATTTGGGCCCTAGCGGCCTTGGGTCAGCCCTGATTCTCCGCTTGCCCGGTGTCATCGTCTCGGGATATAGTTCCCCGCTCATCACGTGTCTGGGGTTTCATGATGACATTACCGGCGGTACGCACGGAACTGGGGTTTGATCGCGTGGCGTTTGCCCGGCGGGTGCTGGAGGCGGAGGGGGCTTCGTTGCTGTTGGTGGCGGCGCGGTTGGACGATTCGTTTGCGCGGTTGGTCGAACGGTTAGGGCGGTGTACGGGACGGATTGCGGTGACGGGGATTGGTAAGTCGGCGGACGTGGGGCAGAAGCTGGTCGGGACGTTCAATTCCACCGGCACGCGGGCGTACTTGTTGGATGCAACGCGGGCGGTTCACGGCGATCTGGGGATGGTGCATCCGGACGACGTGGCGTTGTTGCTGTCCCATAGCGGTGAAAGCGAAGAACTGCTGCGGTTGTTGACGCCACTGCGGTCGTTGGCGGCAGCGGTCACGGCGATTACGGGGAACGCCCAGAGCACATTGGCCAAGGCCGCCGATGCTGCGTTGGTGTACGGCCCGATCACGGAAGCTTGCCCGCTGAGTTTGGCACCGAGTACCAGCACGACAATTATGTTGGCGTTGGGCGATGCGATTGCGTTCACCCTCAGCGAACTGCGACAGTTTACGGCGGAGGAGTTTGCGAAGTTTCACCCTGCGGGAACACTGGGGCGGAAGCTCGCCAGTGTGGAAGTGTACATGCGGCGCAGTTCCGAATTGCGGCTCGCCAGTGCGGATGACACGGTTCGCCAAGTCTTCGCCAAGGTGCGGCATCGTGGCCGTCGCACCGGGGCAGTGATGCTCGTGGACGATGCGGGAAAACTGAGCGGCCTATTCACCGATAGCGATCTGGCGCGGCTGTTTGAAAACCACGCCGATGGGGAATTCGACCAACCGATTGCCAGCGTGATGACGGCGAACCCAATCACACTGCTCCGCACCGCCCGCATGGGCGAAGCGATGGAGTTGCTCCGGACCCGCAAGATTAGCGAACTGCCGATCATCGACGAAGAAGGCCGACCTGTCGGGTTGCTGGACATCACCGACCTCATCGGCGTGGACCCCACCACGCCGGAACTACGTCTCCTGTCTCCCCCCGTCTGCGGGGGGATTAAGGGGGGTGGCAGTCTCGACCCCACCCCAGCCCTCCCCGCAAGCGGGGAGGGAGTCAGATTCCTGTCTCCCCCCGTCTGCGGGGGGATTAAGGGGGGTCTCTCCGACTCCCTGCCGATCGTGGGTGGCAGTCTCGACCCCACCCCGACCCTCCCCGCTTGCGGGGAGGGAGCAAATCCAGTTCGCCTCCGAGTCGTCGAATGAACCGATCTTCCCCCGCCGATATTCGCTTGTTGTTGCTGGACGTGGACGGCGTCCTGACGGACGGTTCGATCATTTACACCGATTCAGGCGAAGAGTTGAAGCGGTTCCACGTGCGGGACGGGTCCGGGTTGAAGTTGTGGCAAAGTGCGGGTATGCACGCGGCGATTCTGTCCGGGCGGTCGTCGCCTGCGGTGGACCGGCGTGCGGCGGAGTTGGGCGTTTCGCCGGTTTTGCAGGGGCGTTCGGATAAGCTGGCGGCACTGGGCGAAATCCTGGCGCTGACCGATTTCACGGCCAAACAGGTTTGCGCAATCGGCGACGACTTGCAAGACTTACCCGTGCTGAACGCGGTCGGGTTGGCGATTGCTGTGGCGGATGCGTGTTACGAAGTGCGCTTGGCGGCCCAGTACGTTACAATGGTCCCAGGTGGCCACGGCGCCGTGCGGGACGCGGTCGAGTGGCTACTCAAGCAAAAGGGCCGTTGGGACGATTTGATCGCCCAGAACCGACCGAGTGGGTAATGTGGGATTTCAAGAGGGGGCCTACCCGTGTGGACGCCGCGACGCATCTTGTTGATGATCTTGACTCTGGTTGGTCTCGTGGCGGTCTATTTCGCGTACTCGCGGATGCTCGGGGGGATTGACGGCCTCCCGGAACTGCCGCAGGACTTTCTGATCGACACCGGGGAGTTGCCGAAGCAACTGGACAGTTCGTCCGAGTTGCCCACGTACATCCAACTCAAAAAAGCGTTCGGCACCACGAGTCCGGAGGTCATCGACGGCGTCGCGTACAAACTCCGGACCCAAATGGGCGAGAAGGGCATCGTGCTGGCGAGCGGCCAACCGATGTTTTCGCCCGCAACCGAGCCGAGCCGGTTCGTCACGGTTTCCCCCTTCAGCATCGCGTTCTTCGGCAAGCCCAAACCGGCGCACGAGCGGTTGCCGGACGAGGCCGACGAGATTACGACGGTTCACACGGACAAGGCAATTCTGGAGTACGACCGCGTCATCACCAACCCCTTGGACATGAGCAAGGCCAAGATGATCGGGATGGAGTTGCTCAGCACGCCGGACGTGTTAAGCACGGACTTGCGGCGGGGCGAAATCTGGGTGACGAACAACCAGAAGTCGAACGACCCTAGCCAATACCTCATCGTCCGCACGCCCGGCCCGCTCTATTACCGCTCGATGGACGAAAACGCGCCACCCAATCCCGACGTGGCGCAGCTTTGGACCAGTGCGCACGTCGAAGTGATCGACCGCCGCAACTTGC
Source organism: Fimbriiglobus sp. (assembly GCA_043785105.1). GTDB lineage: Bacteria > Planctomycetota > Planctomycetia > Gemmatales > Gemmataceae > Fimbriiglobus. Next base: position 11,876 of record JAYVXO010000245.1, on the reverse strand, counting down.
CTCGACCGCTGCGTTCGACCAGTACGGCCACAGCAGCGGTGCGGGGGGATGACCTGCGGAACCGGGGCGCGATCGCCAACATCCTGCTGGGCCAAACACTACCCCCACCGACGATCGTGGCCGACGGGATGAAGATTTTCCTGACGCCCCAAGACAAGAACGCCCCGCCACCCAAGGACGCCAACGGCAAAGCCGATAGCCGAAACACCACCGGCTACAGCGGCGTGCGGCTGATTGAGTTGACGGAGAAAGTGCAGTTCAACCTCTGGTCCGAAGGCAACGCGGGGTTCCCCGGTGCGTCGCCGGAAAAAGAGAAACCGAACGCGGCACCGAAAGCCGCGATCCCCGACCCCCCGGCGGCACTGGCGGGCGTCACGGGGGCAATCGCGGATGCCGTCGCGGTTGCCAGGAAGATGGACGAGAAGTCGTTGACCGTGGTCGAAACCTTGGGCGGGTTCCGGTACGACTTCCAAGCCAACGTCGCGCGGTTTGAAGCCGCCACGGCGACGAGTCCGATTGTGTCGAACCACGTCACTGTCACCCGGCTGTCAGCGAGCGACAAGCAAGACAACCTGTTCTGCCGGTTGCTCGTGGTGCAATTTGAAGGCGGGCTGAATCAACCCGGCACCCCGGTCCCCTCGGTCACCCCGGTCACGCCACCGAAAAAGGCGGTCGCCAAATCGCAAGGCGGTGCCTCGTCGGGGATGAAAATCAAGAGCCTGACCGCAACCGGCGAGCACGTGTTCATTTCAATCGAGTCCGAACAACTGCTCGCGCAAGGTACCGAACTCCAGTACATCGTGGACGCGCCGGCCCAGAAGACGACCACGATTCTCCGGGGCAAACCCGTCACGGCAGTGCGCGAGAAAAACCGCTTGCGGGGCGGGCACAAGGATCTTCTGGGGGAGATTGTGCTGACCTCCGTGGAAACGGCAGCCGACTCGAAGCGAACGTCGGTCGTGGTGAACGGCCCCGGCCAGATTGACATCTTCGACGCCGCTGCGCCTGCCGCCAACAAGAACACGCTGCTCGCAACCTGGGGCAAATCGCTGAACCACGAGAAGGTGAAAGTCGGCGATGCCGAGCAAGATTTGCTGAAATTTGAAGGCGGCGCCGCGTTCATTGATACGCAAGCCAACATGGACTTGCGCGCCAATCGGCTATGGCTGTGGCTCGCGCCGCCTGTCGATCCCAACGCGAATAAATCCACGGCGGTCGTGAAGAAGGAGAAAGGCAACTCCTTAGGCCAAGGTGTGCCGCAACGGTTGGACGCGCTCGGCAACGTCGAATCAAAATCGCCGGACCTCATCATTCAAAAAACCGATCAGCTCAAGCTGTGGTTCCGGGACGTGCCCGCCCCTGAACCTGTGGCAATGGCTGTTGCACCGACTCCCGCACCGGGTGGGGTTGTCCCCCCGATGCCGTTGCCTCCGGGAGTTGTACCTACGCCGCAACCTACACCCGCTCAACAAGCCAAAGTGGAACCCGAGAAGCCGAAGCCGCCGATCGAATTGTCCGCCAGAGTCATCGAAAGCTGGCTGGCACGCTATCCCCAGAAAGCCGCCCCGGTCGCAGTCGTTGCCAAAGTGGACCCCGAGAAAAAGACACCCACGCCGGTTGCACCGAGCGTGAAGTACGAGATGGAACGTGCGATTTGCGAAGACCGCGTCGTCGTTCACCAAGAGCCGACCGACCCGACCAAGTCGCCACGCGGCTTGGACATTGCGGGCTTGAAGTTGAACCTCACGGCGACGCGGGTGAACGGCGAACTCGGCCAAACGATGGTTGTCACCGGCAACCTGCAAGAACTCGCGCAGGTGCATTTTGAAGCAATGTCGCTACTCGGGCCGGTCGTCAAGATCGACCAATTGAACAACACCGTGGCGGTTGATGGCGTCGGTTCCTTGCTGATGCCGAGCAACTCGGACTTCAACGGCAACGCGACCGACCGGCCCAACGAGATGGAAATCCGCTTCGTCAACTCGATGTTCTTCAACGGTGCGAAAGGGACGGCGGAGTTCCTCGGGAACGTGAACGCGACCCAACGCCCCGCCCGCGATGATCTCTTCCCAAAGCCGGAACTCGCACCCCCTCCCCGCATCCAGACGGTGGCCGCCCGAATAGTTCAGGACGAGAAGAAGCCGACCGACGATGGCACCTGGAATGTGTCGCGGATACTGTGCCACCGACTCGACGTGACGTTTGACAAGCCGATCTACTTCAACCAGTTCCGCCGCACCGAGTCCAAATCCAAAGCCACGGACAACGCCGATTCGCCGAAGATCAAAACGGCACTGTGCATCCCGATGCCCGACGAGGACGCCGCGAAGTTGGCCGGCGTGGTGAACCGCATCGTCACGTACACGGACGAAGGCTACACCCGCGACAACAAGTTGTTAAAAGCCCAACGCATCGAAGCGAAAGAACTCGAAGTGCGGATCGGCGACAAGAAGCAAGAAATCTTCGCCACCGGCCCCGGTGAGGTGCGGATGCTGCAACCCGACGGCAACTCCGAATGGGGCAAGCCTGCTCCCACGCCTGTGCCCGCCGCCAAGAAATCCACCGCACCGGCCCCGTTCAAGCTGACGCTGGTGAAGTTTACCTCGCGCATGGTTGCGGTCGAAAAGAGCAAGCTCTACCAGGAGGCGGTGTTCACCGACAACTCCCGAGTTTGGAACGTCCCGACTAACAACATCAACCTGGTGTTCGCGGAACACTCGCTCCCCAAGGGCACGACGTGGCTGTCGAGTACCAACAGTCTGAAGGTGTCCAGTTCGCGCACGAAACCGGACGGCGAAGCGGAGCAGGAAATGACGGCGCTGGGCAACGGCGAATTTAACGACGATGTGTATGAAGGAACTGCGTCCAAGATCACCTACAAATCGCAAGCCATCACACTGGAAGGGACCGGCGATCGGCTCGCCCGACTCTACCGCCGCACACGGTCGGTCAACGAGCAAAACGGGACCGGCGCCCGGCGCTACATCTATTACAAGGACGGCACCGTAACCTCCGACGAAAGCAGTGGCGGTTCGTTCAACCCGTAGGAGTTACCCCAGGCGCCTGCGACCCCTACCGGGGTCGTGGAATGATGATGATGCGAAACCTGGGGTGTCGCTGCGCTCAACCCCAGGCTAATGGCTTCAATCCCTTCGGGATAAAATCAAAGCCGGGCATCCCGGTAGGGATGTCAGCGATTAGCTTGGGGTTGAGCGCAGCGACACCCCAGGTTTCTGATACCCCGATGCCATAAGCATCCCGGTAGGGATGTCAGCGATTAGCCTGGGGTTGAGCGCAGCGACACCCCAGGTATTGGGTTCCCGCCCGGATCTACGCATCCTGAAGGGATGCCAGCAATTAGCCTGGGTTGAGCGCAGCGACACGCCAGGCGTCAACCCACGACACCCCAACCGCCGACCCGCGACACCCCAGACTCCATCACCCGTATCAAACATGATTCAAATAATGCGATGGGATTCGACAACGCGGACCTCGCAGCCCGTTGCGCTGGACGCGCTGCCCGAATCGCAGTCCCTGTTGGCCGAAGATGACTTGTACTGGATTGACCTCTCCGAGGCGACCGAGGCGGAGGAATCGCGGATCTTTCAACAGTTCCACCATATTCATCCGCTGTCACTCGAAGACATCACCAAGCCCCGCCGCGAACCGGAAGAAGGCGCCCACTTGCCGAAGGTGGAGGAGTTCGCCGACTACCTGTTCGTGATCGTGAACCCGATCCCCGCCGACATCGTCGCCGCCGTGCAGAAGGCCAAGGCGACCGGCCAAGACGTGGACCTCAAGCGGCCGCGCAGTGCCAAGTACCGCCGACCGCAGTTGAGCGCCGTCATCACGCACAAGGTGCTCATCACCCACCACACCGACGTGCTGCCGTGCGTGCAAAACGTTTGGAGCTACGTCCTGCGGCATGGTGACTGTTGTCATCGTGGCCCGGACTTTTTGTTCCACCTCATTCTCGACGCGATCGTCGATGAGTACGCCCCGATCGTCGATTCGATTTCGGACCGCCTCGACACGTTGGAAGCCAAGCTCTTCACCCGACCCGTCCCCGCGATTCTTGCCAGACTCCTGCAGATTAAGCGGCAAGTTTCTTTCATGCGCAAGACGTTAATCCTGGAACGCGAAGTGTTGGCCCGCCTGATTCGCGGCGAATTCGCACTAATTGATGAGCGCGAAATTGTCTACTACCGGAACGTCTACGACCACTTGGTTCGCTACACGGAGCTAACCGAGTCCGCCCGCGAAATGGTCTCCGACTTGATGCAGACCCATCTGGCGGCAGTGTCAAACCGGCTGAACGAAGTGATGAAAGTGCTGACCATGATCTCGACCATCGGCATGATCTGCACGATGATCGCGGGCATCTACGGCATGAACTTCAAGCACATGCCCGAACTAGAGTGGCAATACGGCTACCCCTTTGCGCTGGGGCTAATGGCCGTCACGGCCACGATAGCGATGGGGCTATTTCGCTGGAAGAAGTGGATATGAATTGGGACGGGTGATTTCTCTTGGTTTTCGGCCCTGAAGGGGACGTTCTGTCAGCCCAGGGCCATGCCCTGGGAACTCTGTCACCGGGATTGAACGGCCAAACCGGGTCCGAAAACCGGATCGTTGCCCGGTCCCAGGGCCATGCCCTGGGCTGACAGAACGTCCCCTTCAGGGCCGAAAACCTGTTGATGACTGAGCGCCATAATGATTTGCCAGACCCCTCACGAGTGCCTTCGCCGAAATTTCATCACATCGACTTGGGAAACCCACCGAGTTCTTGCATAATGACCGATTCGCGTTCTGACCCGACTTCCGCGACCATACTGTGCCCTGAGGATTTTAGTTGCGATGGCTAGTCTGCTCCAAATCACAAAAGCTCACAAACGCTACGGCGAACAGATTCTACTCGATGGTGCGGAAGCCACGATTAGCGACAACACAAAAGTCGGGTTCATTGGCCGAAACGGTGCGGGGAAGAGTACGCTCCTCCGCGTTTTGTTGGGCGAAGAAGAACTCGATAGCGGTGAAGTCATCCGGCACCCGAACCTCCGTCTCGGGTACCTCCGGCAGCACGACCCGTTCTTGCCCGGTGAAACCTCGCTTGAATTTTTGATGCGGGACAGCGGCCAGCCGGATTGGAAGTGTGGCGAAATCGCGGGGCGGTTTGAATTGAAGGGGGCCTACCTTGATGGCCCGATTGCGAAGCTGTCCGGCGGGTGGCAAACCCGCGTGAAGTTGTCCGCACTGCTGTTGCACGAACCGAACTTGTTGATGCTGGACGAACCGACCAACTTCCTTGACCTACGGACCCAGATTCTGCTGGAACACTTCCTGCAAAGTTACCGCGCCGGGTGTCTGATTGTCTCCCACGACCGGGCGTTCTTGGCGGCCACGTGCAACCACACCCTCGACCTTTCGCGCGGCAAGCTGACGAACTTCCCCGGCAAGGTGGATGCGTACCTAGAGTACCACAAAGAGAAACGCCTCCAGGACGAGCGGACGAACGAAGCCATGATGGCCAAGAAGCGCCAGCTCGAAGACTTCATCGCGCGAAACCGTGCCCGCGCCAGTAGCGCCAAGCTGGCACAGTCGCGGAGCAAGCAACTGGAGAAGCTCGAATTCACCCAGATCGCGATGGACGAACCCATCCCGCGAATCCGCGCTCCAAAGGTGCAAGCACGCAAAGGTCCGGCACTGCGGTGCCGCGATTTGGTGATCGGCTACCCCGAACGGGAAATCGCCACCGATGTTCAACTGGAACTCGACCACGGCGTCCGCGCCGCAATTGTCGGCGACAACGGCCAAGGCAAGACGACGTTCCTCCGCACGCTGGTGAACTCCCTCAAGCCGTTGGCCGGGGAAGTCCGTTGGGGGCACGGGTGCACAATCGGGGTCTACGCCCAGCACGTTTACACCAGTTTGCCGGACAACCAGACCGTCGAAGATTACCTGTTCTCGCAAGCCGCGAACGGCAAGAAGATTCAAGAAGTGCTTGACCTCGCGGGGTCGTTCTTGTTTCGCGGTCAGGCGATCAAGAAGTCCATCTCCGTGCTGTCCGGGGGCGAGCGAGCGCGGTTGTGCATGGCGGGCATCTTGCTCAGCGATTACAACATCTTGATCTTGGACGAACCCGGTAACCACCTGGACGTGGACACCGTGGAAGCACTGGCCGACGCCCTGTTGGAGTACCAGGGGACCGTCATTTTCACGAGCCACGACCGGCACTTCTTGAAGACCGTGGCAACCTGCATCGTGGAAGTGCGTGACGGCCACGTGACGAACTACAGCGGCCAGTACGAGGCCTACCTGTATTCGGTCAACAAAGAGATTGAAGCCGGCGAGCGCGAATTAGCCGCCACCCAAAAAACCAAACTCCCGCCCGATGCGGTCACCTCCGCCCCCGCCTTGACTTACAACTCAGCGCCCCGGACCGAGAAAGACATCCGTAAAGAAATGAAGACCCTGGAACGCACCATCGCCCAACTCGACGCCCAGAAAAAAGCCCTCACCGACCAGTGGCTCAAGTCCACGAAGGAGGCCGAAGCCCTCCGCCTGGAGACGGAAGTCGAGACCGTCACCACCCAACTCAACGAAGCCGAAGAACGCTGGTCCCACCTCAACGAAGAAGTCGAAGGGATCGGGTGAAGTTACTCGCGGTGCGATTTCAAGCACGCACAACGGCCCTACCAATCTGTGTTGCGGCAGCCGTTGGCTTTTCGGCACTGGTCGTCTAGCATGGAAGCAATCCATTCAGGACAAGGCTGCGAGGTTCCTTCTTCCCGATGAATCCGCCAAACCATTCCCTGCCGCGCCGCCGCCGTTGGTTGCTTGTAGTTGGAGTCCTGATCCTCGCCGGAGTCGGCGGCGGTCTGTTTGGCTTGCGCTGGTGGACCCGTCATCAACTCCACACCGCCGAGACCCTGATCGCCGACTTGCGCTTCGAGGAAGCCGGTAGGGTGCTGGACAATTATCTGCGCATTCGCCCTTCTGACGCCGAAGCCCGTCTGGTTGCCGCCCGGTCCAAACGGCAAGCCGCTGATCCGGAGGCCGCCGAGTACCACCTCGACGAGTTCGACCGCCGTCATCGCCCGACGCCCGCGAGTTCCTTAGAGCGCATCCTGTTGCTGGCGGAACGTGGCGCACTCGGGGACAAGGAAGTCTGGATACGGTCCCGCTTGGAAAAAGGCGATCCGGACGCGGCCCTCCTGCTCGAAGCCCTGGCTCGGGATTACCTGATCTCGGGGCGTCTCGCGGAATCAATGGCCTGTCTCGACGATTTGCTGGCGGAGCGACCGCGTCACCCCAGGGCACTGGCATGGCGAGCGCAGATTTCTGGCCGGCTGCAGAAATGGCACAACGCCCTGGAAGACGCCCGACGGGCGGTGGAGCTTCGACCCGGCTCCGTGGAAGCCCGGTTGATTTGGGCGGAAGCCAACGAACACTTCGGCCAAACCGAAAAGGCCGCCCACGAATACGGTTGGCTGTACGAACGCGGACAAAAGACCCCCGACGTAGTCCTCGGGTTGGGGCGTTGCTGGCAAGACTTGGCGCGCTTCGCGGACGCCCGGCAAGTGTTGGACGCTTTCCTGGCCGAGCAGCCGGCGCGGGCCGACGTCCTGGTTGAGCGGGGCCGACTCGCACTCCGGGAAGCAGGGACTACGCCAGCCGTACCGTATTTCCGGCGAGCCGTCGCCGCAGACCCGAGCAACCTGGATGCGCATCGCTTTCTCCTGCGTTGCCTGGAGGAGACTGGCGGAAACGCCGAGGAGGCCGCGCGGGTGGACGGCCGGCTCCGTCAACTGGAAATCCGGGATGGCCGGATCACACAGTTGCGCAGCGACGTTCTGGCCAAGCCCAACGAGACGGAGCCGCGGTATCAAATGGGCTTGTTTATGCTGCAAAATGACCAGGAAGAAGAGGGGCTGAAATTGCTGAACAGCGTCCTGCTCATCAACCCTTCGCACGAGCTGGCCCGCGCCGCCCTGGCCGCTTATTCCCAACGCTCGGGGCAACGTACAGGGCAACGTACAGGGCAACGTACAGGGCGACAGCCCGGAGAAGGAGTCACACCATGATGCGTCTCATTGGGTTCCTCAGCCTGACCGTGGCCTTTTTTGGGTCGAGTGCGTGGTTGGTGATCCGGGCACTTCCTGGTACCCCCGCAGTGGAGACGGCCCTCGCGTCCCCCTCCACGTCCGCTGAGTCGGCTGCCGTCGTGGAAGCCACCACCGAGCAGGTGCATACGCTCTGTGGTGCCTGTCATGCCTACCCGCCGCCCGAGACCTTCCCCCGCTCGGCTTGGCGCAAGGAAGTGAAACAGGGCTTCGACTTCCTGCGCGATTCTACGCTGGCTTCGTCCAACCCGTCGCTGGAAAGCATTGTCCGCTACTACGAGGCCCGAGCGCCGCTGCAATTGCCCCTGACGCTCGCCGAAAATACTCCCGGCGAGATGCCTCTGCGGTTCAACCGTCGCGGCATCCGGCCTGCCGGCGGGTGTACCTTCCCAGCGGTTGCCAACGTGAACCTCGTTCACCTCTCCGATCCGAAGCGGTTGGACGTGCTGAGCTGCGACATGCGGTCGGGAGAGGTGAGCGTGTTGCGGCCTTACGAGGCCAATCCGACCTGGCGCGTGTTGGCCAAGCTGCCGGTCCCGGCTCATGCCGAAGTGGTGGACCTCGACGGCGACGGCAACCTGGACGTGATCGTGGCCTGTCTCGGGAGCTTCTATCCGAACGATTTTCGCACGGGCAGCGTCGTTTGGCTGCGTGGCGCGGCCGACGGCACCTTCACGGCCATCCCGCTCCTCGAAGGTGTGGGGCGCGTGGCCGACGTGCAGGCGGCCGACTTCAACGGCGACGGTAAGCTCGATCTGGTGGTCGCCGTCTTCGGTTGGCGCAAATCCGGGGAGATCCTCTACCTGGAGAACCGGACGACGGACTGGTCGAAGCCGGTGTTCGAGCCGCACGTCGTTGACAAGCGGCACGGGGCCATTCACGTGCCGGTCTGCGACCTCAACGGCGACGGCAAGCCCGACTTCGTCGCCCTCATCAGCCAGGATCACGAAACGATTGTGGCCTTCATGAACGAGGGGAACGGCCGCTTCCGCAAGGAGACGATCTACGCCGCCCCGCACCCCGCTTACGGCTCGAGCGGCATCCAACTCGTGGACTTCAACGGCGACGGTCGGCTGGACGTGCTCTACACCAATGGCGATTCCATGGACAGCGACTACCTGAAACCGTTTCACGGCGTCCAGTGGCTCGAAAATCGCGGCACGTTTCCCTTCGTCCATCACCCGTTGACGACGATGCCCGGAGTGATGCGTGCCGTGGCCGCAGACTTCGACGGCGACGGCCTGCTGGACGTTGTGGCGGTCAGTTGGCTGCCGCGCGAGGTGTTTTTGGAACGCGGCCAGTTGGGCCTCGATTCGGTGGTTCTCTTGCACCAAACCGCACCGGGTCAATTCGCCCGCTACTGGTTGGAGAAGGGTTCTTGCGACCACCCGACCTGCGCCGTCGGCGACCTGATGGGCGACGGCCGGCTGCACCTGGTTACGGGCAACCACTACTTCACGAACCCGCCGCCGAACGCGGACGCGATCACGATTTGGCAAAACGTCACGCCCAGGAAGGCCAAGCGGTAGCGCAGCAGTAAGTGCGCTCGGTGAAACAAAACTCGTTCCGCCTGAAGAGTATCGGGTCGAAAATCGTCTGATTATGCTTGACCCGCTCGGGTCACTGCTATACTCTCCAACGTGCCAGAGGACAATTGCGATTCTTTGTTCGTCAGGTGTACCATGCCCAAGCCCAAAGCGGATGATAATTTCGACCAGATGATGGAGCGACGACGGCAAGCCAAACACGCCTTTCGGGTCGATATTACCATCGGCTATTTGCTGGTGGTCGTCGTTGCGGCGGGCGCGCTTTTCTTGCTGTACAAATTTGTGCAGAACACCCGCGATGAGATCCGCCAAGCGAAAGAGTTGTCGAAACTGACGCCGAAGAGCACCCCACCCCAGTCTTATCGCCAGCCGATCATGCCGACACCAAATGCCACTGTTCCAACCAAAACAACACCTGCGACCCAACCATCCGTGCGAATAGAATCCGAACCTCAGCTTAAGAACGAACCACTTCCGAAACTGCCGCCATTGAAAGAACCGGAACTGCCGCCAGTCAAACCAAATACGACTCCGAAACCAGAACCCTCTCAGCGACCAATGACGGAAGCGGACGACGGGTTCCCAAAGGTGAAGCCGAAATCGCCTTCAAAGCTGCCAGTGCCTGAACCAGACGATGGGTTTCCAAAGGTGAAGCCGAAATCGCCTTCTGGCAAGGACGGCAACAAGGAGAAGTCTGCCCCAGTCGATCGAGAAGTTCTGGCCGTCACAAAGAAGTTTAACGAATCAAACATTTTGACCAAACTGAGCGCGCTTCAAATACTAGGAATAGAGAGGCAGCGATGCCGGAAAGTTCGCAGGGCTAATCTGTGACGCCATATTGGATTCAAATCCGCAGGTCCGAACCGCAGCAGTCGAAGCCCTCGAAAAGGTTCGTCCCGATCTGTACAAGCCGGTCACCATGTTGATGATTGATACAAATCCTATGAACCAAGATGCAGGAATTTTGCAACTCACCAGAATGGGTGAAGAAGCAGCACCTGCTATGAAATTGCTAGTTTCTCACCTAACATCAGCATTGTCCAATGGACCTTATGAGCGGAGTATCCACGACGGTCAGTTGTCAAACAGACAATATATCCTAATTAATGCCGTCAATAGAATCAAACAGACCGATCCAAACATAGTTGAAATCTACAAAGCCACTGCGCTAACTTGGAGTGAAAAAGGATGGAATTGCGGCACTGTCATTGGCCATATCCATCAATGGGCTGACGATGATATGAATCGACGCAAGGAGTTTTTACCAGTCATCATGACTGTAATTCTCAATGAGCAAATGAGGCGACAACAAAATGGGAACCGACATCAGCCACAAGTACAGTGCATGGAAATTTTGGGCGAGTATGGCCCGTTAGCCGTCAAATTTGCCCCAATACTCAAGAAGCTGAAGCTCTCTTCTGAATCGAGTATCCGCGAGGCGGCGGCATTAGCCTTGGAAAAAGTTGAGAGTAAATAAGCCCTCCACAACACATCCGCAAAAATGCCGGTCGCCTGCAACACCACGAACCTGCTGTTGGTGGCGGGCGTCACAACAGTCGGCGGGAAGTTGTTTCAGGCTTGGTGGCCCCGGTAGGGGCCGAGGGGTGTAGCCACGGGTGGAGCGCTTCGCGCAACCCGTGGAACGGAATCTCGTAATGCTCAACTGCCCTGAAGGGGCAGCGGAATTCCTTCGCCCCTTCCGGGCGATTGACAACGGGGTGTCACTGACCACGGGTTGCGCTTCGCTCCACCCGTGGCGACATGCCGGTGCCCTTTTCGGGCACAAAAGGCAACAAAGCCCATCGTTGGCAGTCAGTTCCACTCAAGGACTTTCCGTTTCCCTGTTGCGGTTTGGTTAGCCCGACGCACCAGTTTTGAAGTTGCGATTTCTGTGGAACTTGGATTGCTTGTGCCTTCGTAACAAGCGAGATTCCGTTCGGTCGGATCGGTGTTGAGGTCGCTCCCGTTGCGTCACGCCGGTTACCACAGACCCCCATCGGACTACCCCGAAGGGGTTGAATGGAATAGCCCAGGGTCGCGGCGCTTCGTAGCGCACCCTGGGTTCTCGACACCACCCCGGCCGTACCCCGAAGGGGTTCCATCGTACCTCATTGCGCAGATGTAACCCCTTCGGGGTAAGATCCCTTTCCGGACCATCCCAGGGTGCGCGTCGAAGCGCCGCGACCCTGGGCTATTCCATTCAACC
>JAYVXO010000244.1:0-29538 GCA_043785105.1 Fimbriiglobus sp. | reverse complement strand
ATGTGGCGGGGTTTCACAACCGGATGTACAGCTGAAACAAACTGGGGCAAGGGGAAAGTACGCCGACCGGCCCCGCTATTGCGCAACGAGTCTACTGTACAAATGCACCATCGTGTTGGAGAACGCCGCCAGCAGGTGCGGGGCACTCCCGGATCGCACGCGACTCGCACCCTCACCGAGCGTCACATCGCGGACGGAATGCAGATTCTTCGGCGCAGTGTCGAAACCGATTTGCCGCAGTGTTTGGGTACTGAGCAGCGAGCCGCATGGTTATTGAGAGATGCGGATTGACACAGTGAATTGTGTCAATCCGCAAGAGCCGTCGGAACTGATTGATTTTCAAGGGTTTGCGAAAGGAGTAGAAATCAAAACGGAGAGGGAGGGATTCGAACCCACGGTGGGGACAGGCCCCACTCCGGTTTTCAAGACCGGTGCATTAAACCGCTCTGCCACCTCTCCGGGTTTGCACTGGAATTGTACACAACAGTGTTGGCGTGAAAAGACACGTTTTGAACGGGTGAATCAGGTTGATCTTGACCAGAGGCTAGGGGATGTGCCACAACAGTGCTTATCTGGTTGCGGATTCGCCCTTCTTAGGACGCCGATTATCATGGCCACGGACACGGTTCCCAACACGCGGACGCTTCACAGCCATTTTTGGCAACTCCCGCTGTTTGCCCTCGGGGTTGCTGCCGCAATCCTGGCGTGGATGAAGTTTCCACTGAACCCGGAAACACCCGCCGACCAGTACACGCGGGCACTCGGGAGCTTGAAGCAAACTCTTGAACGCAAACCGTTGGATCTGAACGGCCTGGAAAAATTGGTTTCCGTGATCGCCGAGTACCCGGCTGCGGATTCGGAGATCACACCCGATTCGCGGTTCTTGATCGGGAGTGCGTTTGCACAACTCGCCGAAGCGAATCCGGACGAAGTGGCGTTGTGGAAAAAAGCGGCTGACCAGTTTATGCAAGCGGACGCCACCAAATTAGCCGACCCGATCGACCAAAAGCGGTTCACCTTCCGGTACGCGAAAGTCCAAGCGGCTCTCAAAACCGGGGATGCGAAAAGCATCCACACGGCACTGATGGCACCGCCCACCGGCGAGGAAGTCGAAGGTGAACGACGACGGTTGTTGGCCGAGAATTGTTTGCGACTTAGCCCGCCCGATACCCGACTAGCGAAAGACGAACTCAAGACGTATCTGACCAGTTCGCTCAAGCTTCCTGCGGCCACGGTGGCACGGTATCAGCAACGCCTTGCGGACCTTCACTTGTCGCTGAATGAACCGAAAGAAGCGCGGGCTTGGCTCAAGGATATTGGTGCGGGCGCCGCGCCGGATGTTCAGGCGATGGCCAAGCTGCAATTGGGGCAAATCGCGGCGGCGGAGAACAACTGGAAGGACGCGGTGACCCACTTTGAAGCGGCACTGCTCAACCCGGCGTTGCCGAAAGATCGCCATGCCACGTTGCAGTATCAAACGGGACTCGGGTATCTGCGGCTTAAGAATCTGGACGCCGCTAAACCGTTCTTTGAACTCGCTGGGAAAGAATCGGGACCAGTCGGGCAGGCAGCGGCAATTCGCTTGACTGACCTCGCAATTCATGACCCCGCTTCACGGGGTAACCGCGTGGCGGCGATCGATCACTTGACCACGGCACTCAAAGAGGTTGCACCGGGTTCGGAATTTCAAAACCCGTACCTCACGATTGACGAAGCCCGTGCGACGTGTGAAGAGACTATCCAAGTCGCGTTGAATGAAGCGGATTACCCGTCCGCAGTGCGGGCAACCGGGGTTTACCAAGCGATTGCCGTCCCAGGGCGTGCGGTCGAAAAGCGTGCCGATGCGAACACAAGTTGGGCGACGAAACTGCAACAGAATCCAACCACGGTCGCGCTGGCCACGGAGAAATTCCACGAGGCCGCGACCGACTACGTTGCCCTCGCTGCCACGTTCCCCAACGCCACCGGGAAGGCGGATTTCCTCCGTCGCGCCGCGCAATCGTACCGGCTGGGTGGCAATGAAAAAGCCGCCGCGACAACGATCGACCAACTCACGCAATTGGCGGGACTGCCTGACGATGTCATCGCAGCAGCCTGGGTGGAGAAGGGGGAGTCGCTGATCGCAGGGAATCAGTTCAAAGAGGGTGAAAGTGCTTTGAAACAAGCGATGGCAAAGTCGGGACCAGCGGCAGCCACCGCACGGGTGAAACTCGGGGTCGCCTACCTCGATCAGGCCCGGACCAAAGTGCGAACGGCAACGACTGACGAGGCACGCTCCGAAGTGCAGGGAATAACGCAACTCGGTCAGGACTTGCTCTCCCAAGCTGCCAACGCCTCGGCTGAAACCGCGCTGGAAAAAGAGGCCCAACAGCAAGCCCTGTTCGAGCTGGGAAAACTCCTGTTACAGCAATCGAACATCCCGGAAGCGGAGAGTCGGTTTCGGCAGTTACTCCAAGCCCACCCGACCTGCCCACTCGCCGGTTCCGCTAAGTTATACCTGGGCAGCAGTTTGTTGTTGCTGGCTCGGGGTGACCATCAAAACGGCCGCCCGCCCGCCGATGCCGACCGCAAATTAGGCGAAGCGCAGAAGCACTTTGAGAGCCTGAGCGATTCGCCAGATGTGTACCTGCGGACGCAAGGCGACATTCGCTTAGCCAACACGACCTTCCTGTTGAAAAAGTACGATGAAATGCCTGCGTTGTGCGACAAACTCACGCAACGCTATCAAGGCAAAGTGGAAGAGTTGATCGTGCTCAGCATGTTGTACTCGTCGTACACCTACGCCGACCGTCGGGAACCAGCCGCAGCCACGTTAGCCAAAATGCTCGACCTCTTCGGCAAGCTGCCGGACGCCGCGTTCCCCGGTGGTGCCGAGGAATACACCCGCACTTACTGGCAAAAGCAGTGGTTCGATCCGCTCAAGGTTCAACCCAAGCCGTAACCTGCAGTTGGTTCACTCCTCATGCGGCGCGCCTTAGGTGTAGCTAGAGCATTTTCGATTTCATTCTGGCTGGTTTTGTTAGCCCGACGCGCCAGCGAGGGGTCCGGTCGGGACGGTCCCGCTCCGGTCCGTCACGCCGTACCAACTTTGTTCGGCGTGGAGTTCGTTTCGGCAGACCCCTCGCTGGCGCGTCAGGCTAACCTGGACGCAACAATGAAACTAAAAGTGCTCTATGTGTCTGAGTACGACCTCATTTCGGTTGCAACGCAAAGTCCATTGGCAATCGGCGCCAGCCGCTGTGGATGTGGTTGGCGGGGTTGCCGGCGGAGTCGCCTTGGACGTTCAAAAACTCGACCACGAACGTCGGGCTGTGGACGCGGTAGCTGTACGGCTTGCCTTTCTTGTCCGGCTCGACGCAATAGGCGAATTGAACCTTGTCCGCACCGGCGTCTTTCACCCGTTGCAGTTCCAACTTGGCGAGGTCGGCGGGTGAGCGATTGGCGTAGGCTTCGAGGACTTTCATCAGCATGGCTTTTTGGTCGTCGGTCAACTTCGAGGCCGGGATGCCGACCGGCTCACCGACGGCGGCGTTCGGTTGGCCTTCCTTGATTTCGGGGAACTGCTTGGTCTGTTTCGCCAACTTGTTTTGGTCGTCGTCGAACGATTGAATCAGTTGCTTGGCAGTATCTTCAATCTCCGCCAAGGTCCGCAAACCTTTCCGCGCCCCGTCTCGAACTTCAGCCGGGTTGGTGGCAAACAGTAGCGGCGTTGCGGAAACGATTACGCCTTTTTCGAGCGTGAAGTTCACCGAAAGGTGGTGCCCTTCGATCCGCCAGCCCCATTTGCCGGTGTTCGTGGGGTCGCCGAAAACGCTGACGAAGTACCACGCCGGGTTCCGCGTCATGGCACCGTTCTTTTCCAGTTCATTCAGGATGGCTTCCATACTCATGATGGTCGTCGCCTGATCGAACCCCTTCGCCGATAGTCCGGTTTTGAGCAATGCCAGCGTCGCGGTTTTTTGCTCATCCGTCATGCCGTCCATCCGCAAGCCTTTGCGCAGCGATTGCTTCTGCTTGTCTTGTTGCGGCGTGAAGTACCACTTTTGCCGGTGTTCGTCGTCGAACCCGAACGTGGCTTTCGTTTTCTGTTCGGGCGTTAACGTCGCCAGGAATTTCGTCGCGGCGTCGGTCATCGTCGCGCTGGTCGGCTGCGCTTGCCGGGCGATCAACGCGACTCCGGCGAGTGTGCCGAACGTCAGCGCAACAAGGGAAAGTCGAATCAACGGAGAGCGGGTCATCGAAAGGCTCCTGGGCAGTTCTCGGGCAGGTTCTCGGGACGGCGAGGGATCGCGTGCGGACTGTTCACGCAAGAT
This sequence comes from Fimbriiglobus sp., assembly GCA_043785105.1. Classification (GTDB taxonomy): domain Bacteria; phylum Planctomycetota; class Planctomycetia; order Gemmatales; family Gemmataceae; genus Fimbriiglobus. The sequence continues at coordinate 25,225 of JAYVXO010000244.1, read as the reverse complement.
ACGCCATCGGGCATCGGTTCGCCACCGATTCTGTCTGCCGATTCGGGGCCGTTCGCCTAAAATTGGAGATTGACACGCACGCTCGCTCTGAGGTTTCGACATGGCGACCGCCGCTTTGCCCGCTCACACGCCAGCAACATCTGAGGAACCGCTGCGTGTGTTGGTGATCGACGACGACAAGAATCTCGCCGAAGCCATCGCCGAAAGCTTGGAACGCAAAGGGCACAAGTGTACGGTGGCCACCAGCGGCAAAGCCGGTGCGGCCCGAGTGGAACGCGACGAGTTCGACGTGGTCCTCACGGACCTTCGGATGGCGGACGTTGACGGTTTAGGCATGGTGAAAAAAGTCCGCGAGCACTTACCGGACGCCGAGGTCTACGTCATCACGGGGTACGGCGACGTGAAGACGGCGGTTGAAGCGATGCGACTCGGCGCGGCGCATTATTTGTTGAAGCCGATTGACATGGTGGAACTCCGCGCGATCGTGGACAAGTCGGCGGAGCGGGTGAAACTGTCCCGGACCAACCGCGAACTACGTCAGCAAATCGACGAGAAGTTCGGTTACGAAGGCGTCGTCGGCAACGGGCCGAAGATGCACCGCGTGATTCAATTGTTGAAAGCCTACGCTCCTTCGACCGCACCCGTGTTGATCTTGGGTGAGAACGGTACGGGCAAAGAACTCGCGGCGAAGGCGCTCCACACGAACGGCCCCCGGAAGAACCGCCCGTTCGTGGCGATGAACTGTGCGGCCCTGAACGAAAACCTGCTCGACGACGACATGTTCGGCCACGAAGAGGGGTCGTACACCGGGGCGAAGGGCGCCCGGAAAGGCCGGTTTGAACACGCCAACAACGGCACGCTGTTCCTCGACGAAGTCGGTGACATGCCGTTGTCACTGCAAGCGAAGTTGCTCCGGGTGTTGGAGAACGGGGAAGTGATTCGCATCGGGGCCAACGACCCGATTCGTGTCGATGTGCGGATCATTGCGGCGACGAACAAGAACCTGGAAGCAATGGTCGATGAGGGTAAATTTCGCCGCGACCTGTACCACCGCTTGAAAGTCGGCGTCGTGAAACTCCCCGCATTACGGGACCGCCGCGAAGACATTCCGCTGCTGCTGAATCACTTCCTGAAAGACCTTGCCGTCAAGTACGCCAAGAAGCAGCCCGCCGTGGCGGAGTCGGTGCGGAAAGCGTTCGCCAGTTACGATTGGCCGGGCAACGTGCGCGAACTTCGCAACGTGCTGGAAAGTATGCTGGTACTCGATCTCGACGGTACGCTGAATGCCGACGACCTTCCCGAAGACGCCGGCCCGACGCATTCCAGCTTCATGACGCCCGGTTCTGGTTCACTGCCGGTCGGGTCCGGGCCGGATCATCTGATTGGCCGGCCGTTGGAAGAAGTTGAACGGTACTACATCGAACGGGCGCTCGAAATGACTGAAGGTAACCGCGAGTCCGCGTCCGAAATGCTGCAAATCGGCGAACGCACCTTGTACCGCAAGCTTCAAGAGTGGAAAAAAGGTGACGACACCAAAAAGGCATCCGCGAATTCAGGTGAATCATGAGCACAACCGCCACAATTGTGGATGAGACCGACTACCCCACTTCGGACGGTAAGCCGATTGCCGAAAGTGAAATTCACGCCGACGTGATGACCGAGTTGATCGCCACTCTGCGCGGTTATTACGCTGAGCGCGATGACGTTTGCGTCAGTGGCAACCTGCTTGTTTATTACGAAAAGGGCGACGCCCGCAAGTCGCTGGCGCCCGATTGTTTCGTGGCGTTCGGGGTGCCGAAGCGCCTACGCGATATTTACAAGGTCTGGGAAGAAGGACAGTTCCCTAGCGTGGTCTTCGAGATCACGTCGAAATCCACACAGGACGAAGACCAATCCGATAAGCTCGCTATCTATCGGGACCGCTGGGGCGTGAAAGAGTATTTCCAGTTCGACCCGCGTGGCGAGTATCTGTCACCACCGCTGCAAGGGTATCGCTTAGATGGCGACCAGTTTGTGCCGATGGAGATGTCGTTTGGGCAGGTAGCAAGTCTTGAACTCGGAATCTCGATGGAGGCATTTGGTCGTAATTTATTGCTGTTTGAAACCGAGACCCAACGCCGACTTTACCCGCCCGCAGTGCAACGTGCGATGGATGAAGTGATTAAACGCCGGGAAGAGGAACAACGACGCCGAGAAGAGGAACGAAAGCGTGTTGCAGCCGAGAGGCTATTAATAGAAGCAGTACGACTGAGTGCAGAATCCCGAAAGCGTGCGGAACACGCCGAAGCCGAAAACGCAAAGCTTCAGGCCGAACTTGACGCCCTTCGTGCTCACAAACCGACTTCGTGAAGGTGACCGCACGCCATGCCACGCATTCATCAGCTTCCGCACAATGTCATCACGAAAATCGCCGCCGGTGAGGTGATCGAGCGGCCCGCCAGCGTCGTGAAGGAGTTGCTCGAAAACTCCATTGACGCCGGCGCGACGCGAATTGACATCGACCTGGATGCGGGTGGGACGGAGTTGATTCGCGTCGTGGATGATGGTTGCGGAATTGATGCCGAAGACCTACCGCTTGCGTTTGCTTCCCACGCGACTAGCAAGTTGATCGACGCGGAGGATCTGTTCCGGATTGCCACGATGGGCTTTCGCGGGGAAGCACTCGCATCAATCGGTGGTGTGGCCCAAGTCATTTTGCAGTCGCGGCCCCCGTCGGAAGCGAGCGGGGCGGAGTTGCGGTGCGACGGCGGTGACCTCTCCGCGATTCGTCCGTGGGGCGGGTCGTCGGGGACGCGGATCGAAGTGAAACATCTCTTTTACAACATCCCGGTGCGGAAGAAGTTTTTGAAGAGCGTGGCCACGGAACTCGGTCACGTGTGCGAGACCGTCACGCGGCTTGCGTTAGGCAATCCGGGGCTGCATATGGTGTTGCGGCACAACGGCCGGCTCGTGTACGAAATCCCCGGTTCGGCGACGTTGCCGGATCGCATCGGGCTGTTCTTCGGCAAAGACATTCGTGACGCGCTTTACCCGATCGCCAGCCCACGTGGGCAATATCAACTGCATGGCTACGTCGCGGACCCGAAGTGTGATCGCGGCAACGCGAAGCTGCAATATCTGTTCATCAACGGCCGGTGGTTTCGGGACGGGAGATTATCATATGCCTTTAAGGACGCCTATCACAACCTGCTGATGACCGGCCGCTATCCGATCGGCTTTTTGTTCCTGACGGTGCCACCGGATGAGGTCGATGTGAACGTCCACCCGACGAAATCCGAAGTGCGGTTCCGCGAACACTCCGTGCTGTATTCGCTGATCCGAGGTGTGGTGAAAACGCAGCTACTCGGTGAGAACCTCGTCCCGCGATTGAAAATCCCCGCTGTCGATTTCCCATCGAACTACGACACGGTTCCTGAAACGTCGCCTCGCCGCGAACGAGCAGAAAACACGGTCGCACCCTGGGAACGAGATTCACCGCAACAACACGTTCCAACACCGAATACAGACTTCGTGCCCATCCGACAAAGCTGGCAAGACGTGCTGCCGTTTCCGGAATCCGCAAAGACTCCGCAACGTGAACAAGTTGAAAGCGAACGACAGCCCGTTGCCGTGAACCCCGAGTTGCCGTTCGCGTTGCCGTCACTGCCGATGGGCGCCGCGTTGCAGGTTCATGATGCGTACTTGGTGCTTGAAACGCCGGACGGCATGTTGGTGATTGACCAGCACGCGCTGCACGAGCGGATTTTGTTTGAACAACTGCGACGGCGCATTCGAGAAGGCAAACTGGAAGTGCAACGCCTGTTAATCCCGGAGCCGATCGACCTGCCCGCCGAGCAAGCCGTGGCGGTGTTGGAAGCCAAGGAAGCGCTGGCAGAGTTGGGGTTGGAGATCGAGGACTTCGGCGGCAACACGGTACTCCTGTCGAGTTACCCAACGCTGTTGAAGCGGCGCGCGCCGCATGAGATTTTGCAAGCCGTGATTGATTACCTCGTGACCAAAGACCGCCCGCCTGTTAAGGAAGTGTTGCTCGATCATCTGCTGGCTACGATGGCTTGCAAAGCCGCCGTGAAAGCGGGCGACCCACTCACACAAGACGAAATTGCACACCTCCTGATGCTGCGTCAAATGGCCGAAGACTCGACCCACTGCCCGCACGGCCGCCCCACGTCGCTGTTGTTCAGCCGCCAAGAACTCGACCGCCAATTCCGCCGCACGTAACCGCTTCACTCGCGGCAGTCAAAATCGTCCGATATGATGAGCCAGTTCACTGGTTTCACTCGGAGATTGAGTCCCATGCCGCGTCTGCTCTCCCGGTTGGTTTTCCCGACCACGATGCTGATCCTCCTCGGGTTCAATAGCTTCGTTTTCGCGGCCATCAAGAAGCCATTGCCACTGAAAGACGTGTTGGAGCAGGAGCAGATTATCGTGGTGGCGGAGGTCGAGAAAACCGTACCGGACAAGCCATCCGCCACCTTCAAGATTATCGAAAACTTGAAAGCCAAATCGCCCGTCGAAAAGCTCGCCATCAACATGACCGGCGACAGCGAAGCACAGAAGTTGAAGCAAGTCCCTATGATGTTCGATCGGCTAGCACCGGGTCGCAAATTGGTGCTGTTCATCAGTAAAAATGAAGAGAGCTATTCCTGCTTCGCGTTCACGGAAGGCACCTGGCTGCAACTGCAAGGGACGAAAGACGGCGAGCAAATTCGCTGGGCGTTTCTGCACGGCGAACCCTACTTACGCCGCACTTTCGCGGGCACCACTGCTGAGCTAACGGAGACGGTCAAAGAGTGTCTGGCTGGCAAACGCCAACCCCCCGCCTGCAACGATAAAGAACCGCCTGGCTACGGCCCCATCGCCAAGCCAAAGTGCGACACACCGGAGGCGTGTCTTCACTCTTCACTCGCCACTCCCCACTATCCACTATCCACTCTTCCCCCACTCTTCGCCGTCATTCCGTCATTTGTGTTGCTGGGGCCACTGGCACTCGTCGCCGCATTTTTCCCCGCCGTGTTTGCCCGACTCGCAATGGCGATGACCCGTTGGCGGGCGTTCTTGGTCGTGGCGAGTACCAACACGACACTGGCGATGATCTACTACTGGATGCGGGATTTTGACCTGCTCCCGGATTCGCGTTGGGTCGGCCCGCAAGCGTTCAGTGTGTTGCTAATGGTATGCACTCTAATCGGCCTGCTGTGGGCCACTCAACGCTACTGTCGAATGGCCATCGAAGACCCCGCAGTTACGGCCCCGCCCCACCGCCGTGAAGTTCTTGTGCTGCTGAGTGTCACCACGGTGTCAGTGCTGATCGTCGCTGCAATGGGGTACTTCGCAGGGTGGGCGGCGATCGTGGAGTTGCCGTGGCGTGAGTTTACCGCCGTCGGCGTCGGCATCGTTGGTGCAACTGGATATGCCGTGTATCGCGCCGTGAAAGAGCGTCGAACGACGAGTGACAGCCCGTTGTCAGTGCAGTTAAGTTTATCCGGTGAGACCGTCGGCATCGCCGCGATTCTGTTGTTCAGCATCAGTGTCTTGGTCCTCACAGGCCCAAGGACCACGGGACAAATTACACCTCTTGGTAGTGCTGAATTCGGTGACGCGGTCACCGAATTCGTTGACGGACCAAAGTTGGTGGAAAGCAAAATCTTGTTCGAGACAGCCGACATGCACGAAATCCTGTCGTCCCTGACTATCAGCACAAACCGCATCTATTTCGGTACCAGCAAGACGACAGGCTTTCGGCAAAACGGTGCGGTGTATTGCGTTGATCGGGACACCGGCACGGAACGTTGGAAGTTCACCGACGGCGGGCAACTCAAGCCAGTGTTTGCGACGCCGGCGTTGGCAAACGGGAAAATTTTCGCCGGTGAAGGGCTTCACACGGATGCGTTTCGCCGTCTGTTTTGCCTTGATAGTGACACCGGCAAACCGGCGTGGCCGCAGCCGGTGACAACGAGTAGTCACACGGAAGGGTCGCCGCGAGTGGTGAACGGCAAGGTCTATTTCACCGCCGGTGACGACGGCCTGTATTGCGTGAATGCTACGGACGGCGAGGAGATTTGGCACATCAAAGGTGGCGACGAAACCAAGTTACACATCGACACGCCGCCCGCAGTCGGGAACGGGAAAGTTTACGTCGGCAGCGGCTATCGAAGTTTGAATCTGCTGTGTTTGAACGCCGAAACGGGTGCCGAAATCTGGCGAACACCCGCACCGCTGCGTTCATTCGGTCCGCCGCTTGTCGTAGGGCAACACGTCTACTTCGGACTCGGCACCGGGAACTTGACGGAGGATCTTGCCCATGAAGCGGATGAAGGGTTGCCACAAGAAACGAGAGCCGCAGGTGCGGTCCTTTGTTTGGATGCGAACACCGGACAAACAGCCTGGAAGTTCGACCTCGACAAGTCGGTTCATACAGCGGTGGTCGCGGATTCACATACACTTTTTGCAGCCTGCAAAGACGGCTCGCTGTACGCCATCGACCGTAAAAGCGGAAAGTTGCGATGGAAGCGGCCGTGCGGTTCGACGTTCACTTCTGGTCCGGCGATTGCAACCTACGCTGGCGGTTCGTTGACACTGGCGGTCTATGCGGTGTCGCAAGAGGGGACTGTTGTTTGCCTGCATCCCCACGATGGCACGCTGCTTTGGACACGCGATCTCCGGGCGCAAACTGGTCGGGACGTGCAAGTTTTCTCTACACCCGTTCTCGTTAACTTGGATGAAGGTGGCTCAAAACGCCACCTGTTCATCAGTGCGATGGCCACGAACCCGAACAACAAAACAAAAAGCGCGGTCCTGTTCCGAATCGAAGATAGTAGCGGAGAATGATGAAATCCCCGCGGTTCGGTGTCGTCAACTTGTTGAATCACTGACACCTCAGTTCGTGAAAGGAACCTCTCATGCTGTTCAAAATCCGTTGGCGTATCGGCATGGCTCTCGGGGCATTCGCCCTGACCACGGCATTCATCGTCGTGCCGAGTTCACGCGAAATCGTTGCCCAAGCGGACGGCGTCCCCGCTGAATTCCGCAACATCCCCGCCGACGCGGCGGTGTTTGCCCATGTGGATGTGGAAGCACTTTTGAAGTCGAAAATCGGCGATGCGGTTCAGGCTGCGATGATTGAAGACCTGAAGAAAATGATAATCGAAGCTGAGGAAAACACGGGGATCACGCCCGACATGGTGAAAAGCATGACTGTGTTCATCCCGGCATTGAAGCAACCCGGCAACACGGAATCGTTCTACTTGAAGGTTGTATTGCTGAAACCATACGACAAAACGAAATTTGTCGCGGCAATTAAAAAAGCCCATCCGATGGCAGTCGAAGCCGATGGCATCGTCTCATTCAACCCCGACACCAAGCCGGTTAAAGACGCGGCAACTGGCAAAGAAAGCGACCCGCCAAAGCCGGTTGTCGTCGATCTCAAACAAGCGACACAATTCACGATCTACCACAGCTTAGATGAGAAGTACCAAGCCAACCCACCAGTCACCGATGGACCACTCACTTCAGTTCTGAAGTCGAGTCGTGGCAATGTGTTCACGGTGGCGGTCAACATTGCACAACTTCCCGCCGAGGTTCGTGGCGACGCAATTCCCGCAGAACTGAAGCCGATTCAACCGCTCATGCTATGTGATTCGATGGTAACGACGGGGCAGTTGAACGGAGATGCCTTAACCGTCAGCGTTCGCTTCCACAGCAAGGACAAAGTGAAAGTCGTCGAGGCCGAGAAGTCGCTCACAGTCGGGGTGTCACTGTTGCAGGTCGTGTTAAGTGCTGGCATTCAACAACTGGAAAAGTCACAGGACGAAGGCCAAATCGTATTCGTTCCCCTGATGAAGTCGCTGACCGGAATCGTCCGGAATGCCAAGGTGGGCAAAAACGACAACGATGGATACGCCGAAGTGACATTGAAGTCCGATGCTACATTTGTGACCTCATTTGCAAAGTTTATGGCAGTCGCTCCTGGTAACATGAGAAGTGCCGCCGCGCGGTCCAGAACGCAGAACAACCTCAAGCAACTCGCCCTCGGGATGCACAACTACTTGGACGCCACAGGCGGCGGCTTCCCTGCTGCGGCGATCTGTGACAAGGCCGGCAAACCGTTGCTCAGTTGGCGCGTTGCAATTTTGCCGTACCTCGAACAAGACAAGTTGTACCGGCAGTTCAAGTTGGATGAGCCGTGGGACAGCGACCACAACAAGAAGGTGTTGGCCGACAACCCGATGCCACCGCAATACCTTGTGGAAGGGGTTTCCAAACCCACCGAGAAGAGTACTTACTTCCGCGTCTTCGCCGGTAACGGCGCACTATTCGAGATGACCAAGCCGACCAAAATTCGGGACGTGACTGATGGCACCTCGAACACAATTCTGATCGCCACTGCCGCGACCGCTGTACCGTGGACGAAGCCAGAAGCCTTGGATTTCGACCCCAAAGGTGACATGAAGAAACTGATGATGTTGGACAAAGAGGGGTGTAACGTCGCCTTCGCGGATGGCTCAGTGCGGTTTCTCATGAGTGCGATTAAAGAGGAAATGCTAAAAGCACTTATCACCAAAGGTGGCGGCGAAGTGGTCAACGTGGATGATTGAGAACTAACACTGCTATGAAAAGACGCAGGGCCAATCAGATTGGCCCTGCGTCTTTTTATAGCAGTGTTACAACTTCACAACGCTGCCCTTACGTATTGATTCTTCGGCGGCTTCGATCATTTTTTGGGCATTATTCGCGTCGGCCATCGTGGAGAGTGGTTGCACATCATGTCGTAAGCAATCCAGTAAGAAATGTCTCACTTCATTCATCACGGAGCCTTGGTAGGCGGTGTATGTTTGGCTATGGACTAGTCCGGGCTTAATCTCCACGTGGTCACGGTAACTGTACCGGGTACTACCGGCGGTGCCGATGACTTTGACCATGACCGTCCACGGATCGGCGGCGTGATCGTCGGCGGCGAAGCTGGCACAGAAGTGGGCTAACGCCCCGTTTTCTAGCCGCATTTGCACCATTGCGATGTCTTCTTCGGTGTACTCTTTGTAGTGCAATGTCGATTTCATCGCACAGAGTTCGACTGGCTTACCGACCAGATACAACAAGATGTACGAGTGGTGGGTTAGTATCTGTCGCACCACACCGGGGTAGCGTTTGGCCACCTCTTCGGGGTGGTGAATGTTATACATCACATACGCTGAGACAATTTTACCGAGGTCGCCGCCATCGACCAACTCGCGGGTCCGCATCATACTACTTTCGTAGATGTAATTGTGCCCCGGCATACACACTAAACCCTTGGTATCCGCCAGTTGCTTCATCTGGGCAATTTCTGCGACTGATACACCGACTGGTTTTTCAACTAGGACGTGCTTGCCGTGTTCGAGTGCCAGCTTGGTGTACTCAAGGTGCGATTCCAGGTTCGTTAGCACAAAGATTGCGTCGATATTCGGGTCTTTGACCAGTGCTTCCGGCGTGCTGTAATTTCGGCACCCGAATTCGGCGGCGCGTTGTGTGGCGCGATCCTGGCTGCGATTCCACAAGCCGACTAGCTTCGCGCCGGGAACGCGGGAGACGGCTTTGGCGTGCAGAATCGCAATGTCCCCCGCGCCGATGAAGCCGACACCGATCGTATCCTTGGTGATTTTTGCCATGATAACGCGACTCCGGGTGTAAACTTTCTACTCTTTTCGGACCGGCACCATGCCGCTCAGCACGGCGATCCATCGGGCGATGCTCCAGATCACGACGGTGAGCACGCTGCACATCACGAACGTCGTCACGCTGATGTTCAGCCACCCGGTGAAGACTTGGCCCTTTTCGATCATGGCCGGGAAGCGCCAGAAGATCAGTTGCGTACCGGCGGTCAGGGTGGTGGTCATCACCCAGAGCATCGGAATTATTGTCAGGGCGGCGTACTTGGCCTTGCCGGTGTTGATGAGCCAAGTGGTCACGAGTGTCAATGCTAACGCGGCCAAGAGTTGGTTGGCCACGCCGAACATGCTCCAAATCGTGCCGATGTTCCCGGTGTAAATCAGCCAACTCCAACCGCCCGTAATCACGCCACTGGCCAGTAGCGATCCGGGCAGCCAGTCCGGACGGGCAAAAGGTGCGTAGACGCGGCCCATTGTTTCTTGCAGCAGGAACCGCCCGATGCGGGTGCCGGCGTCGATCGTGGTCAGGATGAACAGCGCCTCGAACATGATGGCGAAGTGGTACCAGTACTTCAGCATGGCGTTGCCGGTGACGCCAAGGGTGGCGAACGCTTGCTCGAAAACGACCGACATGCCGACGGCTAATGTCACCGCACCGCCGGTGCGACCCCGCAACGATTCGCCGCCGACTTTTTCTTCGATCGAGCCGAGGTCGAGGTGCCCGATGGTATCGACCCCAGCCGCATGAAGTGGGTCGGTGGCTTCGCGGGGGACGCCGTATTTGGCATTGATCGCGGCCACGTCTTGCTGGAATTGCGGCGCGCGTTCGATGGCGATGTTGATGTCGTAATACAACTGCGGTGGTAAGCACGCGGCGGCAATCAGGGCGGTCACGCCGACGATGCTTTCCATCAACATCGCACCGTAACCGATGGTGCGAATGTGGCTTTCCTTCATCACCATCTTCGGGGTGGTGCCGCTCGACACCAGTGCATGAAACCCGCTGACGGCACCACACATCACGCAGATGAACACGAACGGGAAAATGCCGCCTTCAAACGTCGGGCCGCCGTTGATGAACGTCTCGTTCAACTCCGGCGCTTGCAGTGGTGGGTTGGCAACCAACACACTTCCGATGAGCAAAATTACCGTGCCGATTTTCAGGAAACTACTCAGGTAATCGCGCGGCCCCAGTAGCAACCAGACCGGCAACACCGCCGCAATGAAGCCGTACACCGCGAGTGCCAGGACCGTTTGGTCGCGGGTCAACGAGAAGAAGCGTTCCAACGGCGAACCCGGAATCCAGTTCCCGGCCACGGTCGCGGCAAGCACCAACACGCCACCGATGAGCGACGCCTCCGCCACCCGACCGGGCCGCAGTCGGTACATCCACAGGCCAACGAGCAAGGCAATCGGGATCGTACACGCAATGGTAAACGTGCCCCACGACGAACCGGGGACGACCTGCGTGCAACCGGCGGGGAGTGTAACCCTCGCGGGACCAACAGCAAATAAATGGAGGCGAATTCCGTCAAGTTTAGGTGGTGGGTTTAGTGGAGTGAGTTGGTCAATGCGCAATTCGGAATACCCTGATTCCGGAATCCGAATTTTGAACATCTCACTGCGTATTGTCGTAGGTTGATTCGGCCCGTATTGAACGCTGCAATCAGCGGGGAAGCGTGCAACATAGTCCTTCAGCTTGGGGCTGTGTTCCCGAATAGCCTCATCTGCTTCCGATCCTTCCGGTATGTCAATTACCATCCCTGCGGGCAGTTTCGCTTCTTCGCCGCCCAGGGCTTTCACGACCACGAAGCCTAACCCGGCGAGCGCGATCACGACGATGAACAGAATCGCCAGGGACGCGACGATGGCGGCCGGTTTGCCAAGTTCAAAGCGGGCGATCTCGGCCAGTGATTTGCCGTCACGACGAGTTGATGCTGCCAGCACCAGCATGTCTTGAACCGCGCCCGCCAAGCAGACGCCGACGACCAACCAGATTAAACCCGGCATGTAACCGTATTGAATTGCCAGCACCGGCCCGATGAGCGGCCCGGCGCCGGAGATTGCGGCAAAGTGGTGGCCGAACAACACCCACTTGTTGGTGGGGTAGTAGTTCTGCCCGTCGTTCAACCGGACCGCTGGTGTCACCCGGCTGTCATCAAGCGCGGCAACCTTGGCGGCCAGAAACGCGGAGTAGTACCGATACGCAATCGCCAAAATGGCCAACACGGTTAGCATCACCGGCATCGCGTGCAAAACCGTGCGGCCGTTTTCTTCGTGGTAAATCGTGAAGAGGGCGAACAGCATGAAACTCCTAACGAACCGCCTCGGCCGCGCCGCACGGAAGAGTGTGCGTCACAGCTCAACGGAAGATTGACTTTGCGAGGCAGCCGATGCCGTTTCGTTCAGCTCACGAGAAGGTTTCCGGGGCCTTTAATTCTTGTTGCCGAGTTCGGACAAAATCACGGCGGCCTTGTTCGCGTCTTGGGCCGTGTCGAACGTGACGTAGCCGACGAACTTGCCGTTGATCGCCGCCATCACCATGCCGTGAAGGTTCAGGCCGGCCTTTTCCCATTCCATCGTCAGGTTGCCGCCCAGCCCGGCCTTGTCGTCCCCTTCGACGCGCATGACGATCGGCTCTTGCACTTCATGCAAGCCGACGTTTTTCGCCGCCGACAGTTCCCCGTTGCCGGAAACGGGAGCCACGTACAAATCGCCAACGCCCGGCTTCGTCGCGGACCGTTGACTGTACACGTACTCCAGGTGTGCCCCCGCCTCGGCGAGTAGCTTCAGCTTCGCGGCAATGCCGCCCGGTTCGTCAGTGACTTCGGTGTGAAACACCTTCACACGGGCCATTTTGAAACTCATTGCGAATCCCTCAAAGAGCCATCCCGGCTCGGGGGTCTTGGAATTGGCGTCCTGCGGCCTCAGTCTACCCCTAGCGGCACCGAAAGCAATTCCGTACCTTCAGGGAAATTGAACATTACTGTTCTTGAGCGAGAAACCGATGAACTATTCCGCAGTGGCCGGGCTTGTCACACTGATTGTTGTTGCAATCTCCATTCCCCGCACCCAAGCCGTGGCCGACGCGCCGGTGACGGTGTTCACCAATGCCACGATCTACACGGGGACCGATGAAAAGCCGCTTGAAAATGCGTCGTTGATTGTTCGAGATGGGAAAATTGACACGGTCATGGTGGGTCAACCGCTGGCTGCGGAGGCGACGATCATCGACCTGAAAGGGGCGACGATCATCCCCGGTCTCGTTGATACGCATTCGCACATCGGGATTTATCCGAAACCATCTGTACCAGCCCACGCCGACGGCAACGAAATGTCCGGCCCCGTCCAACCGGGCATTCGCGCGATTGACGCGATTTGGCCGGACGACCCTGGTATTCGCATGGCTCTGGCGGGTGGGATCACCACGGCGAACATCATGCCGGGGTCGGGGAACGTGATCGGCGGGCAAACGTTGTACGTGAAATTGCGTGGCAACACGGTCGAAGAGATGCGGATTACCGGCAAACTCGCGGACGGTGCGGAGGTGTTGGGCGGGTTGAAAATGGCCAACGGCGAAAACCCAAAAGGCTACGGCCGCATCCGGCAACAGGCCCCTTTCACGCGGATGAAAATTGCCGCCCTTCAGCGCGAACAGTTCGTGAAAGCCCGCGAGTACAAGGCGAAAAAAGACGCCAAGGAGAAGTACGACACCGATCTCGGCATGGAAACGTTGGTCGAAGTCCTGGAACGCAAACGCACGGTCCACTTCCACTGCCACCGGGCTGACGACCTCATCACGGCGATCCGCATTTCGGAAGAGTTCAACTTCGAGTTGGTGCTGCAACACGCGACCGAAGGCTACCGGATTGCGGAGATCCTGGCGAAGAAGAAAATCCCCGTATCGCTGACCCTCGTTGACAGTCCTGGCGGCAAAGCCGAGACAATCGGGTTGCTCGAAGAGAATGCCGCCATCCTCGACAAAGCCGGGGTGCCAGTCTGCATCAACACGGACGACTTCATCACGGAAAGCCGCTTCTTGTTGCGAACGGGTTCGCTCGCTTTGCGTGGTGGTATGAACGAGGCCGCAACCCTGAAAGCGTTGACACTGACGCCCGCGAAAGTGATGCACCTCGATCATCGCATCGGTTCACTGGAGAAGGGTAAGGACGCAGATTTCGTCGTGCTATCCGGTGCGCCGTTCTCGGTTTACACGAAGGTTCAACAGACGTGGATCGACGGCAAGAAAGTCTTCGATGCCACCGATGCGAACCAAAAACCGTACCGCGACGGCGGCTACGCGCTGCCACGCGGCAACAAAGTCCCTACCGTGGATTTCACGAAACCGCTGACCACGATCGAGACGCCTGCTGACATCCCGACGACACGCGAAGCCCTGAAGCCCGGATTGCTGTACATCGTCGCCGGGCGAATTCACACGGGCACTGGCAAGGTGATCGAGCGCGGGGCGATCGTCGTCGAAGACGGCAAAATCAAGGCGATCGGTACCGCCGCTGAGTTAAAACGGCCGTTCGGCGCTCAGGTAATTTTGACGAAGGAAGTCACACCCGGCCTGATCGACCCCGGCACCGTGGCGGGATTGTCCGGGGCGTGGAACATTGCAGCGGATCAGGATCAGGACGAACCAAGCGACCCGAACCAAGCCGACTTGCGGGTGATGGACGGCTTCAACCCCACCGAACCGCTTTTCGAGTTTTTGAAGGCCAACGGCGTCACCACGGTTCACACCACGCCGGGTCGCGTGAACGTGATCGCTGGCACCACCGGCGTGTTCCGCTGCCAGGGCGCCACGGCGGAAGCGTCCGCACTGAACACCAGCTTCGCCATCTGGGTGAACCTCGGCGAGACCCCGAAAGAGGCGTTCAAAGCGAAAGGCCCCGGAACCCGAATGGCCGTCGCCGGTCTGGTCCGCAAGGCGTTCGCGGACGCGCAAACGTACAGCACCAAGCGGAAAGCCGACCCCGAGAAAACCCCGAAGAACCCCAAGTCCGAAGCGTTACTGCCTGCACTCGACGGCAAGATGCCCGTCGTGTTCGCGGCGCACCGGGCCGACGACATCCGCACCGCGCTGCGCATCGCCGAAGAGTTCAAGTTGAAGCCGATGATCGCCCTTGGTTCCGAGGCGTACCTGCTGGTAGACGAACTGGCGAAACAGAAAATCCCGGTCATCGTCCACCCGACCATGCAGCGCCCCGGCAGCAGCATGGAGACGCAGAACACGCTGTTGGGTAACGCCGCAATTTTGCACGGCAAGGGTGTGCCGGTCGTCATCGGCACGAGCTTTGAAGGCTACGTGCCCAAGATGCGCAACCTGCGCAGCGAAGCGGCCATCGCTGCCGCCAACGGCCTGGGCCACGCGGGAGCGCTACAAGCCGTCACTTCCGACGCGGCGAAATTACTCGGCATCGACAAAGATTACGGCAGCCTCGAAGCGGGCAAAGTCGCCGACATTGTGCTGTACGACGGCGACCCGTTCGAGAACGCCACCCACGTGACGCACACCTACATGAACGGCAAAGTCGTGTACGATCGCGCCGAATACTTGAAGCTGCCCTTCGAGCGCCGGGTGTTACCAATGCTGGGCGGCAGTGGTGGCGTCGGGTGCTGTTTGGGTTGGTAAGCCCCAGAAAGCCCATGAACGATCTTCAGACCCAAAGCCCATGAACGATCGTTCATGGGCTTTCCCTGTTACGGTAACCCCACGCTGTTGCGGCGCCACTTCGCTAACTCCTCGGGGTTTTGCTTGGCGTCGAGTGCTTTCCACTCGTTGGCGGCCTGTTGCATCGCTTCGGCGGGCGGTTGTTGACCCATCGCGGTGCGTCGCACAGCGGCTTCGAGTGCGGCCATCAGTGCGGCTTGGTCCGGGGTGCGAAGGACCACTGTGGGGTTACTCACGTTCAGTGCCACGTAACTTCGCATGGCATCGGCGAAGCGTTGGTGGCGAATCGGGTCGAAGTTGTAGACCAGCCACGGGTCGCGGCCTTGGTCAACGTGTTCGCGCCGGAACGGACCACTGCCCGTGACGGGATCATTTAGCATCGTGATACTCGTGGTCGGGCTGGCCAGATCGGCTAACAAATCCCACGCGGCACCCTGGTTCGGACTGGCTTGCCGTACCGCCCCGATCAACGTCCGCGAACCCAAATACGGGATGTAGTTCCCAGTCCCCACCGTCTTTTCCGGCTTGCCAGCGGCGTTGAAGTAAGTTCGTGTGCCGGGCATGGCTGCGATTTGAAAGCGACTCGATACGGCGCCAGTCGCAGGGTCTTTCGGCAACTGCGCCACTTCGGCCAGTGTCAGCACGGCGATCACCGCTGAACCTGTGTCAATCGCTACGACAGGGTTATCGACTTCGCCCGGTTTGGACGGCATTCGCAAGGCGTGGGTTTGGTTCAACCACGCCGCCGCCGCCTTGAAACTCGGGCTGTCGATCCGGGGTTGCCACGTTCCACTTTGAAACTGAAAGGCTGGCGTTTGGGCCGATCCGTCATCCTGCTTCTGGTTCGTGTTCGATTCCGAACGTGCTTTGCGGTCGTAGCACGCGGCGATCTGATGGAACTGCGTCAAGAGCCGATCCGGTTGATTCGGTAACGGCGGCAGACTCGGTTTGCCCTCGGCTTCCGCAAAATATGTGGCGATTTCGGCGATGTCCTCCCAGGTCGTGGGCGCGTCGAGCGGGCGGCTGTACTTTTTGTTGAACCCAGTGCGATGCTTTTCCTCGGCGAAGCGGTCGGCGCGATAGACGACAAGAAATCCGTCGCCGAAAAGGGGAAGGCCCTGGACATCGCTTCCCCAAGCGGGTAACGTGTCGCGGTAGATTTCCACAATGCGGGCGCGCTGGAGCGGATGGTTATTCGCTTTCAGGGAAGCTGGCACCACAACGAGTTCGGCTTTGACCGCAGGACCGCCAAGCTCATTGGCGTGGACCACGATCAGATCGGCTTGGGGAACGTCTTGCGGTGCCTTCGACTCGATTCGCACTGAAGCGCCCGTTTTCCCGGCCCAACTGGAGGATCGATCGGTCAATTGGCGCACAAAGTGCGGAGCAGAACAAGCGACGACGAGTTTGACACTGGCAAACGGCTTGGTTGGCACACTGGGAGCGGTGGGTGGTGTCCCGCTGGGGCATCCGAATAGAGGCAAAAGTAGTGCGACCGACAACACCCGACAGGCTTGAACCGCCCAGCGTTGGTGACGGATACCGGAAAGAATTGAACAGGGGCGTTGCATAAGGGATGCTCATTTGTGTAGAATTGAAGTAGGTCGCCCGATAACATTTGGTCAAAAAACAATGGCTACCAATCGTCGCAAATTGGCAGCAACGACTGATCGCTTGGCGGCCACTTTTCTGACTCGTAGTCTGTGGCATGTTGGCAACAGTTGCCTTTGTTTCTGTGTTGTGGACCAGTTCACTTTCTCACTTTTGTAGAAAGCGGCAACCTGCGTCCGGAGGCGCTCGCATCCATGAAAATAACCTTAGTCGTGGCATCTGGTGCCAACGAGGGACGGGAAATCATCGTCCCCGGTACCCAGTTTATCATTGGCCGGGATGAAGGTTGTCATCTTCGACCCGCCAGCCCGGCGATCAGCAAAAAACATTGTGCCATCTTCGTCCGCGAAGGCAAAGTCTACGTTCGGGACTTGGGCAGCACCAACGGTACACACTTGAACGACCTACAAGTTGACGGGGACTGCGCCGTCAATCCGGACGACCGCCTCAAAGTCGGCCCGTTGGACTTTATCGTCAAGATCACGGGTCTATCGAGGACGGACACCGCCGCCGCCCCTGACGCCCAGACCGCCGTGAGTCCCGCTCTGAAGGCACTCACTTCCACACCGGCTGCCGGCCAACAACCTGTCCCGGCCGAGGCGAAGAAATCCGGTTCGGCAACGATCCCAGTTAGTGCGACCAAAAAAGACAAGCCTGCGGCATCGAAAGTTTCCGATGACGACCCCGACCACATTGCCGCGATGCTTCTCGGCATGGGCGATGAGGAAGATGGCACCGATCCCCTCGTGCCCGAAGGCAGCACCATCATGCAGATGCCGGCGCTGGATGCGCAAGGCAACCCGATTCCCCCCAAGCCGGAAGACAAGAACAAAATTCCGTCGCAGGCGGACTCCTCATCGGCGGCCCGCGACCTGCTGTCCCGTTACACCAAACGACCCCGGTAACGAACCCACTTGAAGTCGCCCTCTCCCCGGAGGCTCTTGGCAATTGTCGAGAGCCTCCGTCATTTCTGGTGAGGATACTGCACCCTGATACGGAGTTCCCGGTGAGCGAGTTCGGTCTGCCGACAAGTTGGACCGCGCGGACACTCCCGGCGATCCGCCGCGTCCTCCTGATCTGGTTCGACA
The DNA here is from genome assembly GCA_043785105.1 of Fimbriiglobus sp. GTDB lineage: Bacteria > Planctomycetota > Planctomycetia > Gemmatales > Gemmataceae > Fimbriiglobus. The sequence goes on along the minus strand of JAYVXO010000244.1, from coordinate 7,202 downwards.
AATCGCAACGACCGCTGCCGTGGCGTCTCAACCGCGACCCCTATTCCATCTGGGTCAGCGAAGTGATGTTGCAGCAAACCACGGTGACCGCCGTCGTCGCTTATTTCGATCGCTTTCTGACCGCGTTTCCCACTGTTCATACCTTGGCCAAAGCGGATGAACAAGACGTGTTGAAGCTATGGCAAGGGCTGGGCTACTACCGTCGCGCCCGCCACCTTCATCAGGCCGCGAAACGGCTGAGTGCCGAGTACCCCGACGCACTACCTAACGACCCGGCTGTGTGGGCGGAGTTGCCCGGCGTGGGGCGATACATTCTCGGCGCGGTGTTGTCACAGGCGTTCGACGCCAAGTTGCCGATCGTCGAAGCAAACAGTCTGCGAGTTCTCAGTCGGTGGTTCGGAAGTAAGCTCGATCCGCGCGAAGGTGAGGGCAAGAAATGGGTCTGGCAGGCGGCGGCAAAGGTGCTACCCCCCAAACGAGTAGGCGATTTCAACCAAGCCGTGATGGAACTCGGCGCACTCATTTGCACACCTGTGGAACCCAAGTGCGCAATCTGCCCGGTCGCAAAATGGTGTGAAGCGAACCGCCTCGGCACGCAATCCGAAATCCCGCCGAAGCCGAAACCGAAAGTGATTGTCGCAGTCCACGAAGTCGGCGTCGTCATCCGAGATGCCGATCGCGTGTTACTGTGCCGTCGCCCCAATGATGCGAAACGGTGGGCGAACATGTGGGAAATCCCGCACGGCGATACGCACCCCGACGAAACCATCGAATCCGCAGCCAGCCGCATCGCGGCGGAACTGACCGGCATCACCATCATACCCGGTCCAGAGTTGATGACCGTCCGCCACGGCGTGACCCGGTTCGCCATCACGCTGATTTGCCTGGAAGCCACGACGGACGGCGGAAGTTTTCAGTCGCAATTTTACCCCGAAGCCCGGTGGGTGACCCCCGAAGAATTGAAGGACTACCCAGTCAGTTCCTCGCAACGCAAGCTCGCCGACGAGCTAGCAAAACCGAAACGCCAGCAACGCTTGTGTTGAACCACGAATCGCACGAATCAGACGAATGAAATCAAGATCGAGATTCTGATAGCTCGTCGAAGTCAACACACCATCTCTGTTTTGCTGCCACTCGATTGACACGTCTGATTCGTCTGATTCGTGCGATTCGTGGTGAAAATGAGGGCCAAGTTACCCACGCGGTCCACTGCGTCCGCCACTAGGCAACTGTGGCAACCCGCGTTGTTGGAGTCGGTGGTTCAAGTCGGTGCGGAACATCTCCGATTGTGCGCGCATTTGGTCCCGTGTCGCGCGCTGTTCCGGCGTGGTGTGGCTCAGCATTTCCTTGCGACGTTTCTCAATTTCTTCCGGTGTGCGAGTCGTTCCACCCGAACCTTTCGTGTTACCGGGACCGTTGACACCCGGTCGAGGACCGAACCCCGGTTGCCCGCTGAAGCCGTTCGCATTCGCTTGTTTTTTCTGTTGCTCGATGCGGTTGATTTCGTCGTCGAGAAACTTCTGCTTCTCTTTCGCGGGCATCGCAAAGTAATGGTCCATCCTGTCCTTGGCTTGTTTTTGGCTGGCCGCAAACAGTTCGGTGCGTTGGTCGGCTGACAGGTTTTTCATCTCCGTTCGCATCTGCTCGAACTTCTGTTTCTTCTCCTCCGCAGGTAGCGACTTGCTCGCGTTGCTGAAGAGTTCCTTTTGCAGCGACTGCACTTTCGCCAACCGCGCGTGTGATTTTCTGGCACCGTACAGCCCGGTGGAGATCATCAGTAGCAACAGAAGTAGCGCAGCCCAAAGCCAACTGCGTCGGGGTTTCAGCAGAGAAAGTGTCATGATTGTTCCTCAAGAATTTAGGTGGGAATTCGTTACTCAACGTGACCGTCGGCGTAGAGCCAATCGCGGGCGTGGTCGGGGTCGCCGCCGTGAACCGCGTCGAAGTCGTAGCAAAGCCAGATCGAAGTCAGCGGCAGCCCGAGCGTGTTGTTGCGTAACTCGTTCAGCGTTTTCCCGGCAACGCGCGGTTGGTACTCGAAGCTCAAGCCTTCAGTGGGGTAGCGAGTCTGATCGAGCGGACAGCGAAACACGACCGCGTTGTTCTCCGCAAATGGCCCCAGAATTTGTGACAAGCTTTTCTGATTCGGAACGGTCGGAACACTCGGAAGCCGCGCCGCGTCCGGGAAGTGATCTTTGTTCACATCAATGTAATGATGGAATGCAATCCCAATGTTATGCAAGTTGCTTTTACACTGGGTGCGTGCTGCCGCGTGTCGCACTCGTTGCACAGCCGGTAGTAGCAAACCAACTAACAAGGCAATGATGGCAATCACAACCAATGTTTCCACCAGCGTGAAGCCCCAACGATTTTGCCGCATAGTATCCTCCAGGAAAACGGTGGTAACCTACGACGATTTATACGGCAAAAGTGCTGAAAATAGCGTGAGATGGGCGTGAAAAACAACTCATGAGAGATGAGTATCGTTTCACAACAGTAACGTGTCAGATTAGGCCAAGATTGTTTTCACGAGTTCGCCATGAACATCGGTGAGCCTCATATCACGGCCGCCGAAGCGGAACGTGAGTTTTTTATGATCAATGCCAAGAAGGTGTAACATCGTGGCATGAAGGTCGTGCATTTCGACTTTATCTTGCACGACCTTGTAGCCGAATTCATCGGTCTCGCCGTGAACAACACCCGGCTTGATCCCGCCCCCGGCGAGCCACATCGTGAAGCCGTATTGGTTGTGGTCCCGCCCGTCGGACCCTTGGGCAAACGGGGTCCGCCCAAACTCCCCACCCCACACGATGAGCGTGTCTTTCAACAGCCCTCGGGCTTTCAAATCGGTCAGCAAGCCAGCGATTGGTTGATCGACCGCGCGGGCGTTTTTCTCATGACCGTTTTTCAGGTCACTGTGTTGGTCCCAACGGTCCGTGCCGACACTCGGACAGGTGATCTCGATGAACCGTGCCCCGCGTTCCACCAACCTCCGGGCCACGAGGCATTGCGTGCCGAAAGTGACTGTCGGGGCGTACTTGGAATCGAGACCGTAGAGCGTCTTGGTGGCAGTGGTTTCTTTGCTGATGTCGGTTAGTTCCGGGACGGCGGTTTGCATCCGGAACGCGGTTTCGTAGTTCACGATCGTGGCTTCGATCTCGTCCGGCTTGCCAGATTTCGGTTGCCCAAGTGTGTCGAGTTTTCGCATCAACTCGAACTTCGCCCGCTGACGGGCATCGGTCGGTTCCATCCGGGCAATGTTCGCCACGGGCGGATTGCCGGCACGAAACACCGACCCCTGAAACGCCGCTGGCAGGAAGCCGCTGTTGAAGTTATCCAACCCACCCGGTGGTATCAATCCGCCGTTCAGGACCAAAAACGTCGGCAAATCTTGGTTCCCGGTGCCCAGCCCGTACCCGCACCACGCCCCCCAACTGGGGCGGCCTTGCACGCCACTGCCGGTGTGAAGGAAGTAGTTCGCACTCGTGTGTTCAGGGAACTTCGACACCATCGACCGCACCACGGCAAACTCGTCCGCCATCGTCGCCATGTGCGGGAATAGGTCACTGACCCAGGTGCCACTTTGCCCGCGTTGCTTGAACTTCCACAGCGATTGCAGCACCTTGCCGACGTTCGCAAACTGGGTCGGCTCGACTTTGAAAACCGTGTGCGGATCTTGCCCGTGGTACTTTTCTAGAAGCGGTTTGTAATCGAACGTGTCCACCTGCGACGGGCCGCCGTCCATGTACAGGAAAATGATCGCTTTTGCCTTCGGCGCATGGTGCTGCACCGGGTTCGTAGCCCCGGACGCTTGCTCGGCCAACATCGCACTCAGCGCAACGGCACCAAATCCGTTGGCGGATCGCACCAGCATTTCACGGCGTGTCAGTGGCGTAAACAGGTGAGTGGTAGAAGGTGAATTCGATGGTTGCATAGTGCAGTAGCCACCAGTGGGGGGCACAGAGTTAGTGGAGCCGGATTTTGTTAGGTGTCAGCCGCAACCCCACCCCTTAGCCCCCTCCCGAAACGGAGAGGGGGAAGAGCGGTCTTCTCTCCCCCCGTCTGCGGGGGGACTAAGGGGGGTCGAGGCTTACACCCCACCCCGGCCCTCCCCACAGACGGGGAGGGAGGAAGAGCAGCCTCCGCTCCCCTCTCCGTATCGGAGAGGGGTTGGGGGTGAGGTGGATTTCAATCCTCATCCGCTAGGGGACAAAAACAAATTCTTTCACATTGAACAACGTGTGTGCCAAGTCGGTCCACGTTTTGGCGTCATCATCGGTCACATAATCGCGGCAGGTTTCCACTTCTTGCGATGTAGGTGTGCGACCAAACGCACTGAGGTACATCCGGGTCACTCGTTCTTCCGTAGTGCCGGGTTGGGCGAGGATGCGCTTGGCCCACGCTTCGGCTTGGCCGTGAACGAACGGGTCGTTCATCAAGATAAGGGCTTGGGCCGGGACGTTGGACACCTGCCGACGGCCCACGGACGAAAACGGAATCGGCGTATCGTAAGCCAACAAAAACGGCGACAGGAAGTTTCGCCGCACGCTCAGGTACAAACTCCGCCGACCGTTGCCATCAAGCGGCCCGGTTGTTGGTCGCCCGCGGCCATCCAGGAACGGGGTCAAAAAGATCGGCACCGGCGGCCCGCCGATAGTCGAATCGAGTCGCCCGCTAACTGACAGCATGGTGTCACGAATCGCTTCCCCTTCCAGCCGCTTCAGCCGGAAGTGATGCAACAGTGTGTTAGTGGGGTCGATCGTCGTCGCTTGTGCATCGGCTTCCGAACTCATTCGGTACGTGCTACTCAGCACGAGTCGCCGAATCAGTTTCTTCGTGTGCCAGCCTTCGTTTATAAACTCCGTCGCTAAATAATCCAGCAACTCCGGATGGGTGGGCGCATCCCCCAGAATGCCGAAGTTGTCGGTCGATGCGACGATGCCACGCCCAAAGAGGTGGTGCCAAATTCGGTTCACGGCGACCCGTGCGATCAGCGGATTTTGTTTTGGGTTTGTGATGTGCCAAGCGAATTCTACGCGACCACTGCCACGCAATTCCGAGATGCGGTGCGGACCCGCCAATGCTTCGAGTGACCGAACCGGAACCACTTCACCCAATGAACGCGGATTACCGCGAACGAACACGGCTTCGTCCACGCCGTTCGCATCCCAGAGCGCCGGCGCAAGCCGAGATTGCCAGCTCACTTTCGCGGCAAGTGTTTTTTCTTCATCCGCGAATTGCTCCACTGTTTCCTTCGAGACGGTCACCGTGTTCCTGGCAGATTCGGGCACTGTCGGCGGCTTACCATCGCCTTGCACCACCATTGCTACGGCAAAATCGGTCCCGGTTGTTGCGGTCAATTCGAGGTGCAACCGCTGCCCCACGTACCCGCTCAGGTCCATCGTCACCCACTGATATTGGTCGTGGTTGGGGACGGTCTTCACCAGCGCCGCGTGCAACGGTCCGGCAATCACGGTGTGCCCACAAACGGCAGCGTAAAGCTTGCCACCACCGCGCACGAGCGCGGACACAGTCTTGCGTTCCAGCGTAAAGTTTGGGGTGCGGATCGTGAACCCCGCTCGCGGTTGTCCGGCCAGTGCTTGGTTGTCTTGTGCCGCAGACGGTGCCAACTTTAGGTCATCCCAAAAGCGGTCGAAGACCGCAGCGGTACGCTCTTCGACGTGGGCAACAGGTCCGGTTTTACTTGGCCGCACACTGACGAATCCTGCTGGTCGTGGACCGGAACCGAACGTCACATCATCCGGTAGCCACTCGTCGGATTTGATCTGGGAATAATCAACCACGACTTGCACTTGCTTGCGCCACGCTTCATCCGTCTGCGAGACGGTCGCGGTCACATGGGGCCGTTGTTCGCGGTCGAAACGGTCGCGGAGTTTCTTCACCGCGGTGGCCGTGACTTTGTGCGATTCCGTCGTGTCGAACCGCACTTGGCGGTAGCTGCTGCCTTCGAGCAAGCCGAACAGGGCGTAGTAATCCTTCGTGCTGATCGCGTCGAACTTGTGGTCGTGGCAGCGGGCGCAACTCACGGTCATGGCGAGGAACGATTTCGTCATTACGTCGATGCGGTTGTCGTAGCGGTCGGCTTGATCTTGACGAATGTCCACGGGCGAATGCACCTCTTCGCCGAGGTGCCAGAAGCCGGTACCGATGACGGATTCATTGCCGCCAGTCTTCGGGTCTAGCCGTGGTTTGGGAAGAACATCACCGGCCAAGTGTTCGCGGACAAACTGGTCATACGGCACGTCCGCATTCAACGCCCGCACCACGTAATCGCGGTACTGGAAGGCATTGGCAATGTCCGGGTCGAACTCGTGCCCCCGGCTCTCAGCGTAGCGCACCAAGTCGAGCCAGTGCCGTCCCCAGCGTTCACCATAATGGGGCGATGCCAGCAACCGATCAACCACTTTTGCGAACGCCTCCATCGAACCATCTGCTTCAAACGCCGCGATGTCATCCGGCGTCGGTGGCAATCCGGTGAGGGCAAACGTCACCCTTCGCAGCCACACCCGTTTCCCTGCAAATGCCGCCGGTGTCAGGTTCTTCGCTTCAAGCTTCGCCAAGATGAATTGGTCAACCGGGTCACGCGGCCAAGTGCTGTTCTTCACAACTGGCGGTGTCGGAGATTGCACGGGTTGCCACGCCCAGTGTTCGGCTTTGCGTTTTTGAAGATCGAACACCGACTTCGTGGCGGGTGCAACCTTCACGGTTTCCTCACCCGGCCACGGCGCGCCGAGCTTCACCCAGGCTTCAAAGTCCGCAATCGTCGCATCCGGCAGCTTCCCCTTCGGCGGCATCAACAGGTCGTTGTTCTTGTACCGAAGCGCTTCAATCAACTTGCTCTTGGCCACATCCCCCGGCACCAGTGACGGACCACTGTCACCGCCCTGAATCAACGCCGCCCGACTCTCCAATCGCAACCCACCCTTGGGCTGTTTGGACTGGGCGGAATGGCACTTGTAACAATGTTCAACGAGTGCGGGCCGGATCTTCTTCTCGAAAAACTCAACGTCCTCGGGTAATGGATCAGCGGCACGAAGTGAGAGAGGCGCGAGGAGTAGCACAAGTAGAGAAATGCGAATCATAGCGGACACCACGAAGCGGCGTGAGGTAGGTATTAGAAGTGTAGCCTACGCTGTTCGTTCTGTCACCAGGGCGCGCAAAGCCCATGAACGATCGTTCAT
>JAYVXO010000243.1:0-10634 GCA_043785105.1 Fimbriiglobus sp. | reverse complement strand
GGCACTAATAATTCAGGCCGATGTCGGAATGCGAAAGAACTGGGCTGAAATTACTCGGGATGCAATCCTACCCAATATCCCAACTGCGTAACTCCTATCTTATTCAATGCGTTGCAAGTCACACCTGGGTTGCCTTGGGCCGATTCGGCGTTCCCGTCTTGAGCCAGGAAGTCGGACAGTTGCATCTGGTGCCTCGCTGCGTAACGCATACCACCCGACACGACCGCCGTCGGCAACACTGATCGGGTGGGACGCGACACGCCTAACTAGTTATTCTGAAACGCTGCGCTCGATTGGATCAGACATCTGCCGCCGTGTCAAGCTTCTGTATCTTCTCGAAATGCAAGATTCCCACCACTGTCGCAGCCGTAATTCCCGTGCCAACCCGCTCAATGCGACATAACACATACGCACGGTTCGGCCTGCTACGCGAGTCGGACCGTTTTCGCCACGTAGTCGATTTCTAGACGCCGGCCGTCTAGCAACATGGTCCCTAACAGCGGAAACTCCGCGTCGCTGGCGACGACCTGGGTCTCGTAGGTGTTGCCGAACCAATCGAGGGAGCAGGCGAACGTCTCCAACGCAACCAACTGGCCGTCCGCCAAGATCGCCTCGGCAGTGGACTGTTTCGTGAGGCCGAGTTCGGCGGCCAACTTCCGGGGTACGACCAGTCCGCCGTTGAAGGCCGTGTCCACCCACACCGCAAGGTCCGTCCGATCCCCGTTGCGGGATGCCGACACCGGCACGCAGAGCAGCGCCCGCAACTGATCGTCTACGGTCCCGTTCACCGCCCCAGCCCCCCGATGTGGAAGGCCGCGCGGTGCCCGATTCGGATGGCGTGCGAGAGGCGGGACGGGTGTTTCGCCCAGGCCGACTTCACCGCCTCGTCGAACGTGTCCGCCAAAAACGACTCGCCGGACTCCGGCTCGATCGCCACGAACCGGCCCCGGTGCTGCGCCTCAAGCACGGCTTGCAGTTGGTCGGCGTAGATCCGCCTGGCACGGTCGATGACCGATTGCGTTTCGGCTGATACCATGACTGCCCCTTTTGAAGGATCGCCCCACATCTGACACGCCGACCCACCGGAGGTATGAGATTACTGTGCGTTGTCCGATGTGGTCACCGTGCCGAAGAACCCGGTGCTAACCTTTCGCTCCTCGCCGCTGAGTTCGATCGTTGTCATAGTCGAGAATAGCAGGTAGTTGTGGTACTGGCAGTACGGTTTGTTGGCGAGAGCGTCGCGGTGGGCTTGCTCGCCCGGATTGGAAACGGCAACGCCGATCACGGCCACCACCCAGATCACCATCCAGGTGCTGAACGTCCACCCGATTCGGCGGGGGAAAGTCCTTTGCGCCGATGGCGACTCTTCGTAGTGCTTCACGTCCGTATTCATCCGCTCACCTTGTATTAAGCGCCGAATTCGAGCAGTTTTAGTTCCAATGCTGCGTCTTGGTTAGCCCGACGCGCGAGCGAGGGGTCCGACCGAACCCCTCGCTCGCGCGTCGGGCTAACCAATCCTTTTCGCCTCACGCCCCGAACGCCTTGCGAAGCATCGCCAGGCTTTTCGGGATCGCTTCGAGCGGGTTGTCTTTGCCCTCGAATTCCAGGGACAGGTAGCCGTCGTACTTGTGCTTGCGGAGGAGCTTCGCCACTTTCGCGTAGTCGATCTCAACCGAGTACCACAGCCCGCCGCCGTAGTAGGTTTTCGTTTGCACGAGGACGGTCTTGGGCGCCAGCTTTTCCAGCTTGTCGTAGGGGTCTTCAAAGAAGTTGCCGGTGTCCATCGTGACCTGCAACCACGGCGAGTTGATCGTGTCCACGATCTTCATCAGCCCTTCCGGGGTCCGCCCGAGGCCCCAGTGGTTTTCGAGGCCGAGGGTCACGCCGCACTTCTCGGCGGTCTTCAGGCAGGCGGAGTACCCGTCGATCACCCATTGGAAAGCGTCGTCGTCCGTAAACCCCTGGATCGGCGGCTCGATGCCGCGGTTCTTCATCAGGTTGTCGAACCCCTTGCTGGTCCCCCACGTCCCGGTGTTGACCCGCATCGTCGGGATGCCCATCGCATACGCCTGCTCGATCTGCCGGATCACCAGATCGACGTTCTTCTTCCGCTCCGCCGCGTCCGGGTACAGGAAGCTCTGGTGCGTCGAGTACCCGTTGAGCGAGATCCCGTGCTGAAACGCCCGCCTCTTGTACTTCTGCAACGTCGCGTTTTCCGTGTTGTCCATCTGCCGCGCCAGAATCTCCACGGCATCGAACCCCCACTCCGCCGCGAGGTCGATGCACTTCTCCACGTCCCGCAAGTCCCGGTTCTTGAACTGCCAAAACGAATAAGTAGACACCCCGATCCGCTGCCGCCGAACCGCCTTCGCCTCCTCAGCGCGAGCGGGCCGGGCAAGGGCAACAACCGCCCCAACAGCAATAAACGCGCGACGATTCATGGGAAATTCCTCGGTGAAATAGGACCGAATCGGTCAGTGAAGCAAACGCGGGAGAACCAAGATCATCGCACGGCGGAGATCAACAGGAAAAGCTTTTTCAATGAGAACTGCGTTAACTTTTTGGCGTTGAAGGGGCGTTCAAGTTGCCGTACCGTTCGGCCCAACTCGAACGATCCGATAAGTCGTCGGGTTCCCCGCCCGCAACAGCCAAATTCGTGCGCCTGGAAGTCGTGCCATCAGACGCCCCGTGGCCTGATAGTCGTCTGCATCAATCTCGTAATTGCCTGATTGAATATCGACGGCGACGAACTTCCCGTCATCCTCCGGTCGCAGCTTCGGCTTGACGTGAAGGTCGAATGCCTCTTGCCCACGGCGTGCTTCTTCCGCCAGATGGTCGGCAGGTTTCATTGTCGTAGTCATGGCCGGCTCCGATTGTGGGCGATGCCGAATTGATATGGCACCAAGCCTATTGCGTGGTAGGCGTCTGTTGTTCGTATGGTTCAGCGCGACCAACTCACATCAAGGTTGGCTGCTCAGCGCTCCCGAGGCCAACCGCAACGCGCCGGATCTGCTCGTCAGCAATGAGCCGCCCGCAGACCGACACGCATTTCTCGCAGATGAACACCAGCCCTGGCCCCTCGGCCAGCGGCCCGACATCCGCATGACTACGTTGACAGAAAGAGCAGAATGCGTTCCTTGGATTGGGTGACCACCCCGAGGTTACGCGCCGTCGTGTCCAGCTTAGGAGGCGTAGCATCTGGGTGGCCCTTTTAGGTTTGTGGCTTCAAAACCGGTCTTGTCGTTATGCGACACTTCGCCCGATACTAACTTCTGCTAGGCACGTTGATCCAATGCTTTTCTGTTCACAAATCGGAATTGTTCATGGCATCACGGCGAACACATCGCCCATTTGCGGGACTGGTTCGCCGTGGTCGAGGCGGTCGGCGAGGACGCGAAGGGAAAGGGATTGCGTGCGGTCGATCGCTTCTTGTCGGGTTTGGCCGTAGGCCATGACGCCCGGAAGTTCTGGCACTTCGGCAATCCAGCGGCCATCGTCTTCTTGCTCAACTTCAATTTTCAGCGACGCCATGTTCTCTCCTTGTCGCGGAAAGGTCGCCTACCACGCCTGCCCGATCGCGCGGCCGGCGAGGTCGTAGCCGTCGGCGGTGGTGACTTTGACTTTGACGAAGTCGCCGGGTTGGAGCTTCTTCGCCTTCACGCGGATGCTGCAGTCGATGTCGGGGCTGTCGGCGTAGGTGCGGCCCACGTAGTGGTTGGCGAACTCGGGGTCGGGGCCGTCGATGATGACCGGCATTTCCTCGCCGACTTGCGCCGCCGCCCACTCGAACGCGACCGCTTGCTGCACTTCCATCAGGGCGTCGCGGCGGGCGAGCTTCACGTGCTCGGGCAGGTGGCCGTCGAGCTTCGCAGCGGGGGTGGTGGGTTCAAACGAGTACGGAAACACGCCGCACCGCTCGAACTTCGCCACCGTCAGGAACTCCTTGAGTTCCTCGAACTCCGCGTCCGTTTCGCCGGGGAACCCGGTGATGAACGTCGTGCGGATGGCCAAGTTCGGGATGCGGTCGCGGAGCTTGGTCAGCAGCGTCTCGGTCTTGGCCCGATCGACCCGGCGGACCATGCGGCGCAACACGCGGTCGCTGATGTGCTGGAGCGGCATGTCGAGGTACGGGATGATCTTGTCGGACTCCGCGAGAACCTGAATCACGTCGTCGCCGAAGTGTTCCGGGTAGGCGTACAGCACCCGAATCCACTGCAACCCGTCTACTTTGTTCAACTCGGTCAACAGTTCGGCCAGCCGCGTTCTGCCGTAGAGGTCCATGCCGTAATACGTGGTGTCTTGCGCCACGATGATGAGTTCGCGCACGCCGTCGGCGACCAGTTCGCGGGTCTCCTTCAGGATTTCTTCGATCGGCTTCGTGACATGCTTGCCGCGCATTTGCGGGATCGCGCAATAGGTGCAAAGCCGGTCGCAGCCTTCGCTGATTTTCAAGTAGGCGAAGTGTCGCGGGGTGATCCGCAACCGCGACGTGTCTTCCAGTGCCCGCACCGGCGCCGGGCGGAACACGGAGCGTTGCTCCTGGGTTTGCGAAATCGCCCGATCGACCGCCGCCGCAATCTCTTCCCGCCCAAACACGCCGACGATTTGATCGACTTCCGGCACCTCTTCGAGCAACAAATCCCGGTTCCGCTCCGCGAGACATCCCGCCACCACGACCGCACCAACCCGCCCCGCTTTCTTGAGCGCCAGCATCTCCCGAATGACGCCCAACGATTCGATACGAGCCGGTTCAATGAATCCACAGGTGTTCACGACCACGACGTCCGCCCCGTCCGCGTCCGCCCGCAGCGCGTACCCGTCCTGCGCGAGCTTGCCCAGCATTCGTTCACTGTCAACGAGGTTCTTAGGGCAGCCGAGGCTGATAAACGCAAACGACTTCCCCGCCGACGGCAAATCCGGCGCCGGTCGGGACGACAACAATGGCAACTGCTTCATAGTGAAACTGATTTTAGACGGAATCAACGAAGTGGGAAGACGGGAACAGGCAGAACCTTCAACCAGGGTGCGTAGCAAGTGCGGCTTCGAGCAACTGGCTGGCTACCTGCATTGGGCTGATGGCTTTACCACTTTTGCTAGCTTCGCGCGACAGTTGGTTCAGTTTCAGCAAGGTGTCGCTGTTAATCAGAACAGTTTGGGACACTTTACTGGCGTCGTCTCCGTCAGTGGCTGTGAGTCGATTTTGAAGCTCTGCCACGACGTGCGAAAGTCGCCAAGCGCCGAACGCACCGCTACCAACATCCGGAAGGTCCGTCACAACGGTGCCACCCATCTGCTTCGCCAACTCGTAGATCGTGTTCGCCATTGCATTTCTCTGCTTTAAGACTTCGGCGGGAAAGGGATTTCGATGTAATTTCGGTCGATCACGAACCCAATAGCTCCCTGGTTTGCTTCTGTGCCCAATCGGCGAAGAAAGTCCAACAACTTACTGTCTACGTTGATGACTATTCTGCGTATTCAGCAAACTCGTCGAGGACACTGTCGGTCGTGTGTGACAAGTATTCCAGTTCTGCCAACTCTTCAACGCTGCCATACGACAAGTAGGTGCAACGTTCAGAGAGTGGCGAGTTCTCAAGTAGCGAAAACACGGGCCGCGTAATTTCCTGGTAGACCTTATCACGGCGAGATTCCGGAGCGACGATGTGCAACGGGACATTGATGTTTGGCAGCAACGCACACAAGTCCGCCATTCGCAACAAGCCCGAGTAAATCGCAGTCGTGTGCTCCACCTCGAACGCCCGGCGGATTGCACGGCCCTTGAGCCAGAGTACGTCGATCCGCTTCACCGTGTCCAGTGTCGTTTCGTCGTAGTTCAGCGGCAGCCTGTCCAATAGTGAGCCAGGTTGCGGTGCCCAATGCTCTGCAACTCGGGAGCGGTCTGCCATCGGCAGCCAAATTTTGTAACCCATTGCCTCCCCGATCCGCGCCAGTGACGCCTGAACGCGGATCGATTCGCGGTCAGTTGACAGTAGCGTCGGTTCATCTGGTGCCGGAACTACGTCGTCAGGCACGCTGACGGTAACCGACCGCTCGGGGCGAAGAATCCGTCGCTTCAACGCGCGTTGGTATTGTTCTGGATCGACAGGGAAATTGAGAGACTCCTTCTGGATCTTGTGTAGTAGCGAGTCCAAGTAACTTCCGTCCAAATCGACTAACTTTTGGAGACTGCGGCGGAGTGGACCAAGCCAGTAGCCACCGGGTTTTACGTCCCGTGTGAATGATAACTGGGAATAAACATCAGGTTCATGGATCGGAACGGTTTGTTCAAGCGGTAGCCAAATGGATGCCTTGACTTTGAACCGGACGACGAACGGATCGTCGTCCGGGACGAACAACGGGGAATTATCGATATACGGCTCGCTCAACACGTCCAACACTCCGACCCAGCGGGACATTCGTACCATGTAGCAAATGAACTTGTCTCCAACACAAACCTTATCCGCCATCGGACGCTGGGATTCCCGGAAACCAGAAACGGTCCTGTCAGAGCGACTAAATGCCTCATAAGTTTCTGGGGTGAACAGATTGCTCCAATATGTCATTTGCCATGTCCCTTCACACTAAGCGTCGTTGCAGTAGGAGTTACTTTGCTGCGTACCCTCCTGCCGGTGATTGTAGCGTCTCGTAATGACACGCTGGAATCGATGGGCGCGATTGTGTTCAGATATGGTAGATTAGTCATACCCACGAGGTTCGAGTCATGGTCACGATTTCTAGCCACGATGCCCAATTGCGATTGCCAGAATTACTAGCAGCAGCAGAGGCGGGCGAGACGGTTGAGATTCGCACACCGTCCGGCGGCACCGTCCGATTGGCGGCGCAGCCAGTACCCGCCATCGCCGACACTTGGCCCGGCTACCCCCACCCCGGCAGCGCGAAAGACTTGATCGAAATCCCCGACGAGTTCGACTATTCCTGAAGCCACTCCGGCGCACTCGCTATCGATTCTGGAACAGCACGTCCATTGGGGTGCCGGTGTTGACTTGGGATGGGCGGTTTTGGGTGTCGCGGATTTCGCTGGTGGGTTCGACGCCGAGGGCTTGGTAGATCGTGGCGCCGACGTCGAAGGGGGTGTACGATTGCGTGATCGGGTGGCCGCCGATGCGGTCGGACTTGCCGATGACGCGACCGCCGACCACGCCGCCGCCGGTGAACAGTCCGGAATACACGCTGGCCCAGTGGTCTCGGCCTCCGATGGTTTGCCCCGGTAACGTGGAGATTTTCGGCGTGCGGCCGAACTCGCCGAGGACCGCCACGAAGGTTTGGTCGAGCAGCCCTTCGCTTTCGAGTTCGTCGGTAAGGGCGCAAATCGCCTGATCGAGCCACGGCAACAGGCGGTTTTTCAGCTTGCCCCAATTGTCGGTGTGGGTGTCCCATGTTTGCACGATGCCCATGTTCGCCTGCACGATCGGCACCCCGGATTGCGTCAGGCGGCGCGCGAGTAGCAGCGATTGGCCGAACTGATTGCGGCCGTAACGGTCGCGGACTTTCACGGGTTCGCGGTCCAGGCGGAAGGCCCCGGCGACTCGCCCGGATGCCAGCAGTTCAAAGGCATGGCGTTGGTGGTCCCGGAACGTCGCATCGCCCAACCCGCCCGATTCGATTTGTTCGAGCAGGCTTCGCCGATCATCAACGCGCGGTTGGTCGCTTCCTGCCGGCAGGCTGTACGCATCCATGCGGAAGGTCGGCGAGTTGGGGTCTTGGGCCACGAACATCGGGTCGTGGGACGCGCCCAGAAACCCGGCGTGTTGGCCGGGCCACGTCAGCGGGCCTTCGATCAAGTGGTGTGGCAACGTGACGCCGTTCGGAATGCCGTCGTGCCGTGGCCGCAGGTAGTTCAACCCGGCGGCGTAGCACGGCCAATCGCGGCGCGACAGCACGTTGTCGAGGTCCGTGCCGCGTTGGTTCGGCATGGTCGAGCCGGTCAGCAGGCGGTGCGTGCCGGGCAGGTGGCCGTTTTCCCGGTGCGACAAGGACCGCACCAGTGCCCACCGTTTCATGCGTGATGCGAGTTGTGGCAAATGTTCACAGATTTGAATCCCCGGCACCGTCGTCGAAACCGGCTTGAACTCACCACGAATCTCGGCGGGCGCATCGGGCTTCATATCGAGGCAATCAATGTGGCTCATGCCCCCGGTCAAGTTCACCAGAATCACGGACTTGGTTTTGCCACCCCCGTCACGTCGTTCTGTGGCGTTGGAACGTATCGGCAGAAGACCAGGGAAGCCCAGCCCCACTCCGGCACCGGCGGTCACCTTCAAAAAATCCCGACGAACAAGAGAGGCAAGTAGCGGCATGGGACATTTCCAATCAGGCCAAACGAACTGTCAGGTGGGGTAGGACTGGTAATCATAGCCGAAGGTCACGGGTGCGTGCAACAGAAAATTCACCCTTCATGCTCCGGGAATCGTGTTAGCCCCAATTGCAGGGGAATGGTACGCTACCAGCTTCCGGTCAGAATTCCGCTTTCGAGCCACCACGAATCATGATGCCAATCTTCTGTCGCACCCTCGGCTTGCTTGTGCTACTGACCTGCCCGTTGCCGCTCGTCGCGCAGGGTACGCAAGCGGATTTTGACCGGGCCGCCAAGTTGGGTAGCCGCTTCGCGGGGAAAGTCACCCGCGACCGGGTCGAGCCGACGTGGTTCGAGAACGACACCAAGTTCTGGTACCGCAACGACCTGGCGGGCGGGAAGAAAGAGTTCGTGATCGTGGACGTTGTGAAGGGTACTCGTGAAGTCGTGTTGGAGGAGAATCTGCCGAAGAAAGACGCGGGTGACCGCTGACCCACCAAAGAAGTTGCTTGGGCGGACAAAATCAAGGAACTCCTAGTATCGCACGCCGAACCGTGACCGGCGGGGTCAGTCGAGGGGCATCGCGTCCCCGCCGGCCGGAGTCACGGCGGCCCAGAACGCCTCGGGACTGATCTTCGGCGACACGGTCCGAACACTGCCATCGAACAAGGCGACCGGCAACCCTGCGGCGAACGGCGTCTGCGGCAGGTGCGGGTCGGCGAGCCGGACGGCGGGCTTGACCTGGAACGTTGCCCCCGGACGACTCGGACGAGTCACCGGCGGGCTGCCGGTCGTCACGGGCACCACGTCCGCCCACCCGGCGTCCGCGAACGACGGCCGCCGGTCGCCCCGGTCTTGCAGCCCGTACAGCGGAAGCGTCCCCGGCAGGGCAGGGCTGTTCTCGAGGTAGGCGAGGCGGGACAGGGCGTACACTGCCCCGTGCGGGGGGACGACAGTAACTGGGTCCGGGCTGAAGTACCGCTCGTAGTACCGCTCGCAGAAGGCGATCGTGTTCGCGGTCCCGTCCGGGAACGACGCCGGGAACCGGGGCGGCCCGACGAACGCCGCCATGTTGAACGAGTAGCTCGTCGGCCCGCCCGCGTTGTACTCGTCGTACAGGGTGCCGTCTGCGGCCACGGCCCTTCCCGGCCGCGTCTGCCCCTGCCAACTCGGGTCGCCCGGACTGAGCAGGTAGGGCCGAATGCCGTTGATCCGACCGTTGGCCGGCGTGTTCTCGATCACCCGGATGATATCGAGCAGCGGCGGCCCCTGTGGCACCTTCAGGTCGAACAGGGCGTTCGCCTCGGCATGGGTCTGGGGGTTGGGCTTGACGACGCCGCCGACGTACCCGCCGGAGGCGTCGGCCGCTTGGTGCATGGCCAGCGCAATCTGCTTGAGGTTGTTCAGCGATTGGGTCCGCACGGCCGTCACACGGACCTGCTGCACGGCCGGCAGGAGCAGGCCGACCAGGACCGCCAGGATGGCAATGACAAGGAGAACTTCGAGCAGGGTCACTCCGGCCCGGCAAGTTAGGGCGGGCCGGAGTCCCCACTGAGAATCGCGCGCGGGCGGTCGAGGCATGCCGCAGCCACGCCCGATGACTATCGCACGTAGAACTGCGCAATTGCCTCTTCTAGTGACCATGTTGTCCCTCCATCCGTGCTACGTTGAAGTTGAGCTCTCGCCACGACCTGTTCGCCGACGCCGTCCGGCCAGTTCTGAGGACCACTGATACCCCACACTTTGTTCGTCATGCCCCGCCCGACATCTTCGACCGCGCTGAACGCTTCGCCCGGTGTGTTGCCAACAGTGAACGGCGAGAAGGTGCCGTTCACGATGATGCCGTAGGTGACCCGAACTCGCCACTTCCCGCCGTCGCCGTTCGGGTAAGTCGGGGTCGAGAACCGACCGGTCGGTTGCGTCGTTGCCGGCCTGCCCCCGCCACCTGCGACGTACCCTGATGATTGAATCGTCACCACCTGCGCGGCAGCCGACCCTCCCGTCAGTAGCAACATCCCAACAGCCGCCATCACCGTCAACCCGAACTTGGTCATGGTCAACATGGAAACTCCTCCCGAGGTAATACCGCAGCCCTGAAATAAGACAACGGTGCAGATTATCATCTCCACGCCATTAACCCGCGCCCCCGAACTTGTCATTAGACAGAACCAAATCTGCCCAACTTGGAGGTGCATTCTGTCTAACACAGACAGAATCCCATCTCGTTATACATTACGCGGCCAGGAGTGATACGTCTTTGAAGGTCTGGAACTTCAGGGTCATCAGCGACTTGAACTCGTCGGCGTGCTGGGTGGGTACTCCT
>JAYVXO010000242.1:0-29705 GCA_043785105.1 Fimbriiglobus sp. | reverse complement strand
CCGAATGAACTCCAGAAACTTCTTCTTGCCGTCGCGGTCGATGAGGTACTGGCAGACCGAATAGCCTTGGGCGTAAAGCGTAATCATGTCGGGCGGGTAGTCGTTCATCGCAAACAACACTTGCAGCGGGATGCCCTTGCCGCGATTGAGCAGTTCCCGGCACCGAACATCGTGGCTGTAACGTTCTTCGTCGTTCTCGCTCAGCACGGACCCGCCTTCATCGGCCCAGCGTGGCACCGCTTGGCCGAAGTGTTGGGCGAACACCGTGTGGGTGATTTCATGAGGTAAAACACTGTGCAAGAGTTGGTTCGTTTCACCGAAAATCTTCATTTCCTGCGACGAGACCGATGACCGACCACTCGAACTGGTGAAGCTGAACGTCGTCGCACCGCCGGTCACGTTCATGGTGATTTGTACGTCGAGTGGGCACCGGGTCGGCCACTTCGGCATTTCGTAGCCGAGCCAATCGAGCGCCTTTTCCTTGCGGTAAACCTCGGCATATTCGCCGAAGGTTTTGGCCAGTTCTTTCGTCGGTGCGGACACCACGAAGTTTTCCGTAGTGAAGCGCTCTTTGGCAAAAGCCGGAGCGGTGAACACGGTGGCGAGTGCGAGACAAACGAGGGGAACGGCTCGACGAAGCGTCATTCCGTTGACCTCCGAGAATACGATGAGAAGGGGCAAGACGCTCAACTTCCCTGTGGGCGTCGGAAGTCTACAAGGCAGCACCCATGCCGCGAGCAAAATTTCTTGCCCGATGCGAACGATGCCGGCGTTAACGTGTGTTCTGCAACGGAGTTCGGGATTAACCAACGTGGGCCGACAACGACGGGGTAGCCGCAAAAATGGTGTAACTTCTACAAGTGCTGCGGTCGGAAGTCAGGGAGTGTAAGAATTACAGTGGAAGAAAGACGAGCATATCATCCACCCAAATCTTCGAGTAGGCTGCGCCACACAGCATCGGGGAGAACATCGCCTTCGTGGATGTATCCCAAGGCTTCCACGAAAACTCGCCAACCGGAGCCGGGTTCGCTGAACACTTTGCGGTCTTCGTCCGTGAACGGAAACTCCGCCCACCGAGCTAGACCGATGATCCGATCCGCGACCCGGTCGGTGCGGAACTGCCCAAGAATTTCCCGCCCCTGGGCGTCGCGGAACCCGACACGGCCCAGTGAAATTGCGTGGCGAAGTATTTGAAGTTCCCGTGTGGAGCGTTGTCCCGGTAAGGCAATCCAAAACGCGGCTTGGAGGCCGTCCCGGTTCGGCAGAAGTTGGTTGTACCAATCGAGTTCCTGCTGCACCGATCGGGCGCTTGTCAAGCGGGCCACGCGGGACAGTTCTTGCAGGCGGAACCAAAGTGTTTGGCGATTTTCAAAGACGATCGTGACAGCCGGACCGACGCGAACTTGGCGGCGTTCGGTGAGGTAACGGAACTGTTGCTCGGCGGCAAAATCATCCTGACTGGTGAAGTCGTCCGGGGCAATCACGTCGGCCAAGGTTAGCGCGGCGGGCATCGAATCTCCCGGTTAAAGAGACCACGTCGAGTTGGCCGGAGTACGGCACAATCGTCGTGGGTGTTGAAAACACATCCTCCCAGCTCGTCAAGTCGAATTCCTTCAAGTGCATTGTTTCGACAAGAATAGCCCAAGGAAACAACTGCGTGACAATCTTCACACTATTTTCAAACTTTGCAATGCTACAAACGACACAGCCGCGCCAAAATGGCACGGCTGCGAAAAACAAACTGTGATTGTGAACCGCGTTAGTCTGCGCCGCTCAGGGCATCAATCGCTTCCTGGGGCGTGTCGTAGAGTGCCCAAAGAGTGTCCAAGGCCGTGGTGCGTAGCAATTCCCGAATGCGCGGGTTCACCCCAGCTAGCACGAGTTCGCTGCCCCGTTGCTTCACCAGTAAGTGACACCGCAACAGAAATTGAATGAACGCGGACCCGAAGTATCGCACGCCGGAAAGGTCGATAATCAAGCTCTGCGGTGGGTCTTCGCGCAGGGGGGCTAGCACCATTGAGGCAGCGGGCTGAATCAGGTTTTCGGGCAGTTGTTCAATTTCCGGTGACGGTATTATCACGGCCAAATCGCCGTGCCGTTTCACTTGAAAGTATTCGTTCGCCAGCGCTGCGGCATCGAGAGTCATCAGTTGCATCCTTATGTAGCGGCGGTCGCAATCCGCCACATCAAGGGTAGCCGTGCCACGCGGGGGAATCAAGCACCAAAGTAGCCGATACGCGGACTGGAGCGCCCTGCCGGATAAATCGACCAACACAAGTGACACCCAGCCCATACGATACCCAACATGATCAACGCACAAAAAGTTCTGGTGACAGGCTCCGCCGGGCGACTCGGACGGGCGGCGGTGAAAGCCCTGGTGAAACGTGGGCATACCGTGATTGGCTTTGACCGCGTCGCCACGCCGGGGTTGCCGTCGGCGCAGTCGGTAATCGGGGCGCTTGGCGACGTTGAACTGCTGCATCAAGCGATGGCCGGGGTTCAATGCGTGATCCACTTGGCCGCCACGCCGGACGACGCCAAGTTCCCACGTGGTGAAGCGCCGAACGATGGCGATAACTTTCTCTCGGAACTCGTGCCGGGCAACATCGTCGGGCCGTACCAGCTTCTGGAAAGCGCCCGCAAACTGAAAATTCCGCGCGTGATTCTGGCCAGTACCGGACAAACCGTGGATGGCCACATGGACGCCGGTAACATCCCGGTCACCGTCGGCGTCACGTACAAACCCCGCTACCTGTATGCCTGCACGAAAGTGTTTCTCGAAGCCTTGGGGCAAGTCTACGCCGTGCAACACGGCATCGCGGTCATGGCCGTTCGGTTCGGGTGGTGCCCGCGAGACGCAGGCCAAGTGGCGTTGATTCAGAAAAGTGCGGAGGACCAAGACGTGTTCCTCAGCCCCGGCGACGCCGGACGATTTTTCGTGAGGTGCGTGGAAGCCGCAAGCCTACCGAACTACAGCGTCGTTTACGCCACCAGCCACCCGCTCCACCACCTGCAATACGACCTCGCCCCCGCCCGACGCATCCTCGGCTGGGAACCCCAAGACCACTGGCCGACGGGCGCGGAAGACTATTAACCACGAATAACACGAATCGGACGAATGAAAACCAAAGCAATTTTAACCACGGAAGGCACGGAAATTACGGAATAGGAAAAGCAGAATGCGATTGGGAAAGCACGAATCACTCTTTCAATTCAACATTCTGATTCGTTCGATTCGTGTGATTCGTGGTTGAATCTTTTCCGTGCCTTCCGTGTATTCCGTGGTGAAACGGTTTCGATTTCATTCGTGGTGAACATCTATGCGTCCTGAGAATCGTAAGCTGGACCAGCTTCGGCCCTTGTCGTTTAAGCGGAAGTACACCCGCTCCGCGCCGGGGTCGGTGTTGGTGAAGATGGGCCGCACGACGGTGCTTTGCACGTGTTGCGTTGACGCCAAGGTGCCGGACTTTTTGGCCGGGCGTGGCAAGGGGTGGCTGACGGCGGAGTACGGCATGTTGCCGGGTTCGACGAACACCCGCAAGCAACGGGATAAGGCGGGCAAGGTCGATGGCCGCACCGTGGAGATTCAACGGCTCATCGGGCGGAGTTTGCGGGCTATTGTCAATCTCGACAAGCTCGGCGAACGCACGCTGTGGGTCGATTGCGACGTGATCGAAGCCGACGGCGGCACCCGCACCGCCAGCATCACCGGGGCGTACATCGCCCTCGTGGATGCGTTGCAAAGCATCAAGAAAGACCTACCCAATTCCATCACGGACATCCTGACGGATAGCGTTGCGGCGGTCAGCGTGGGGTTGTTGAACGACGAGGTGTTGCTCGATCTCGAATACGTCGAAGACCGCGACGCCGACGTTGACATGAACCTCGTGATGACCGGAACTGGCAAGTTCATTGAAGTGCAGGGAACGGGCGAAGAATCGACCTTCACCCGCGACCAACTTGATGCACTCCTACGCGCCGGTGAGAAAGGCATTCAGCAGATCACCAAGGCGCAGAAAGAATCACTCGGGAAGGCGTGGCCGAAGTAGCAACTCCATCGCGCCTTCGTCCTTCAACATTGCCGCGAGTTCCTGACCGACGGCGAGCGGCGATTCGGCAGGGCCACGGTGCGTGGCCGAAATGCGCCGACGCCCATCTTGCGACAGCACGACGCCGCGAAGTGTCAGTATGCCATCACTCACCTTCGACGTTGTTCCGATTGGCACGAGGCACCCGCCGCCCAGCGTCCACAGCATCGCCCGCTCCGCCGTGATGCGTTGCCACGTGGCCGGGTCGTTCAACCCCTCCACGAGTCGCCGCGTGACGGGGTCGTCTTCCCGGCATTCGAGACCGATCGCCCCCTGACCCACGGCGGGGAGCATCCAACTCGGGTCGAGCACTTCCGTAATGTGCTGCGATAGTCCGAGCCGCACCAGCCCGGCTTCGGCGAGGATGATGCCATCGAGGTCTTGTTCCAGCAACTTCCGCAACCGGGTTTCGACGTTGCCACGCAAGTCAATCAACGTCAAATCCGGACGGCGGTTCAACACTTGGGCACGCCGACGCAAACTACTAGTCCCGACCACCGCACCATCCGGCAAATCCTCGAACCGCCGATGCTTCACGGACACGAACACGTCCCCGGTGGGACCGCGTTGCGGCGTGGCCACGAGCATCAAACCCGCCGTCAGTTCGGTCGGCAGGTCTTTCAAACTGTGAACCGCCACGTCCGCCCGCCCCGCCAGAAGCGCCTGCTGAATCGCCTTCGTGAACACCCCAAACCCGCCCATCGCACTCAGCGCCGACGCCTGATCCCGGTCCCCGTGCGTTTCAATCAACACCAGTTCCACAGCGCGCGGCGCTGTAACCGGCGCGAGCAACCCTTGAACCATGTGCGCCTGCCACAGAGCAAGCTGACTGCCGCGCGTGCCGAGTTTGAGTGATAATGTCATGCGGGGATTGTAAGAGATGGCCGTGATGAAGCCTAGCGTCATGGAGTGGGATGATGTGTAATGCTAAGTAGGTTCAGAGTCGCTAGACTCGACGATGTCCTTCGTGTATATTTTTGTGTACTATTCCGTTATCATTTGGTGCCCTGATGCCGCGCGTCTCGACGTTCTACGGGATCGCCATCTACATTTATTATCGGGACCACCCACCGCCCCATTTCCACGCCATCTACAGTGACGACGAGGCCTTGTTCGAGATTGCGACAGGGGTGATCTTGGCTGGCCACCTCCCACGGCGGGCACGAGTCATGGTCGAAGACTGGCTGGCAGCCCACCGGGGTGAGTTGCAGCACAACTGGGACTTGGCGGTCGCTGGGCAACCGCTGGCTCCGGTTTCACCACTGAATTGAGGTACCGAACAATGATCCTTCGCATCCTGGCGGCTGAGGCCTGCGGCCAGCACCGATTACAACTCTCGTTCAACGACGGCACGCGGGCCGTGGTGGATGTCCGTCCGCTCCTGGACGACGGGCCGGTGTTCGGTCCCCTGTGGGATGCAACATACTTCAATCAAGTCAACCTTGATCCGGTTTGTGGTACAGTCGTCTGGCCGAACGGTGCGGACTTCGCCCCAGAAGCGCTGCGGGCATTGGTGGGTGAAGGAGTCGGCGATGGAATTCGAGTGGGATGATGCCAAGGCTACGACGAATGAGCAGAAACACGGGGTGTCGTTCTCCGAGGCGATAACCGTTTTCGGTGATCCGTTGTCGTTAACGGGATACGACCCGGACCACTCCGACGACGAGGATCGGTTTGTCACGATGGGCTTTTCGACAGTCAGTCGGTTGTTGATCGTGTCACACACCGATCGAGGTGATAAGATTCGGATTATCAGTGCCCGAGAAGCAAGTCGGGCCGAACGGAAGGATTATGAAAATGGCAACTTCCCCTGACGAAACCACACCTACGGATGAACTTCGTCCGGAGTACGACTTCCGTTCCCTGCGTGGTGTCGTGCGCGGGAAATACACCGCACGCTACCAGGAGCGGTTGCGCGTCGTCCGGTTGGCAACGGATGTTGCGGCAGCTTTCCCGGATGAAGATACGGTGAACGCCGCGTTGCGGGAGTACCTGCGAGAACACCCAACCCCGACCGTCTCATAACTATGCCCATCACTGTGAGGGCGACCTTGACCCGAGGCAAGCTCCTGACGACGGCAGGCGTAATACGGTTCGAGTGCTGTACGAGGCGTGTCGCTTGCACACCGACGGGCACACCACCGGCGACCCGACACTCCTGACATGCTGGGACGCGGACCGCCTCGACTTGGGGCGGGTGGGAATCATCCCGGAACGCCGCCGACTCGCCACCGACGCAGCGCGAAAACTTATCCACTGGGCACACCCACGAGCCACCAGCAACTATCAGCCAGCCGATGTACTCGCCAGTTGGGGACTATCCACAAGCCACAGCTAGAGCATTTTCGACATCATTCTGGCAATTTTGTTAGCCCGACGCGCCAGCGAGGGGTCTGGTCGGGACGGCCCCCCCCGGTCCGCCATGCTGAACCAAGTTGGTACGGTGTGGAGTTCGTTTCGGCAGACCCCTCGCTGGCGCGTCGGGCTAACGCGAACGCAACAATGAAACGGAACGTGCTCTAACCGATTCACAAGGGCGCCAATGATGACGCGAGAGGTCGTATCGTTTTGGCTAACAGGATCGTCTTCGGTTGCGGCTTTCTGATAAACTGCTTGTCATCGTAGATACTCGTGGAGAACCCGATGCCGCCAACCTTAGAAGCCCTTGGGATCAACCAGATGAGCGTTGAGGATCGGATTGTCCTCGTCCACGCCATCTGGGACAGCATCCCTGTTCAACAACACTCAGCATTACTCACCGAAGCCCAGAAGCAAGAATTACAGCGTCGCCTGGATGAACACGAAGCGAATCCGGATGACGTGGTGCCTTGGGAACAAATCAAGGCTGAGGCCCTTGCGACGAGGCACCACACGGGTTTAACATGCTCGTCCGAGCCACGACGGTAACGGAGTGGCCCAACCTATTTCCCACGATGCGCCGCACAGATGGTAACACGCCGTTTTTCGTGCGGCAGGTGGGGCCACTCCGTAACCGTCGTGGCTCGGATGATTCCCCACCTTTGAGCGTCGTAACTCCCAACACATCAAGTTAGCAGTCCTGATTTCACGAATTCCAGTTCCAACTTACGGCGCCCCGCGGCGTTGGTAGTCTCAGAACTGGGCGGCTTGCAATTGGGTGACGCGGGCCTTGTAGTCTTGGGCGGCTTGCAATTGGGCAGCGGCCAGTTGGTTGTATTGCAGTTGGGCGGCGGTCAACTGGTTGTACTGCATTTGTGCAGCGACCAACTGGTTGTACTGCTGTTGGGCGGCTATCAGTTGTGATTGATTCGCTTGCACTCCTGCATATTGCGAGTACAACGCCGTGTTGGCGGCTTGGGTATTTGGCATCGAACGTGACTGAAGTTGACTCGTCGAACTCCCGCCTTTGTTACATTGTCCGCCACCTCCGCCCCCTCCACCTGGACGGCCTTGGGCGGAGACTTCACCGGCGAACAGTGCGAACACGCCCGTCGCCAACGCGAATTTCCAACGTGCAGATTGCAACATACCCGACTCCGGAACGGATTAGACTTGGATCGACCCCGACGCCTTCACCAAGATGGGAAGAGGCTTGAAAGCGTCCTCGAACTATATGCCGGCTCGCGCTGTTGAAACAAGGGATTTGAGTCCTGTTTTCAAAGAAATGTGCCTTAATGTTAGCTTAAGCTTCCATCAGCTATGCTGAACCAATCTGAGCGCTTGTTGGGCGGATTGGCGGACCTGTTCGTTGTCATCAAGTGCAGCTTTTGACAGCGCAGATAGGGCCAGAATTGCCTCCGGACCGATCCGACCCAGTGCCTGGGCCGCGTAGGCGCGGCTGGTCTCTTCGGGGCTGGGTGGAACTTGTTGGTCGGGAGTCGTCGGGGTACAGTCTTGGGAGTGAACCGGGCTTGGGCGAAGGGGCGAGGTCCGAACGGGTCGCAAGGCTTCCAACAGTGCGGGCACAGCGGGTGCCGCAATTGCACCCATCCACCCCAACGCGAGTGCGGCTTCGCCTCGCACAAATGGGTCACGGTGTCGCAAGTGGGCAATCAGCGCCGGCAACGCCGGGCGACCGACTTGGCTGAGTGCCTTCGCCGCCAGCCGACATAACACGATGTTGGTTCCGCGCATCGCTTCAGTTAAAGCAGGGATGGCATCCGCCGCATCCGGACCCATACAACCCAACGCCTGCGCCGCACCAGAAGCCGTCCGTGGGTCGGCATCTTTCAACACCATGCAAAGATCGACAATCACCGATTTCGCCAGTGATCCCAGTTTGCCGAGTGCCCAGACGGCGTTACGGCGGACATATTTATCTTGGTGCTTCAGCATTTTGGCTAGATGTGGTAACGCCTGAGGCCCCATCTGTCCAACGGCTTGGGCCGCCGATTCCCGGACGTTGGCGTCCGCGTCGGTCAGGGCAATCAGCAACGGCGGAAGAGCATCGTGGGCCAGCCACCCGAGCCGTCCCAATGCTCGCGCCGACCGCGCGCGAATGTCTGCCAGCGGACTTCGCAAGCTTCGCACCAAGTCCGGCAGCGGATCATCAGCAATCGACATCACCGGCACGATCCATCAGAGGGGACAATCGTTTGAAGCCATCCTGCACGGTAAACCTAGACCACTCTTCCCAACCCGCAAACCGAATTGATTGATCCGTCCCTCAATATCCGCAACCAACAAGGCGTGACCGGGCGAAGTTTAGCTTCTAGTGTCAAAAATCAGTCTCGCCAAAAGGGTGCTCCCCTCGATGGTGGCAATCCCGGCGAACCGGCGATGTCAGTCGCCTGGGTAATAACCCTGCTCCCGATTATGACAATCCGCCCAAGTAATAACCCTCCTCCCGCTTGTGCCAGACCACCCAGGCGACTCACGTCGCCGGTTCGCCGGGAAAGCGAAAAGCAAAACCGCACCCACAGAAATAGCGAGATGGAAGTTTGGAAACGTCCGGTATACTCTAGGTGGAGTCTGTGCGCCTTGACATCGGGGCGTTGGCCAGACTTTCCAGAGGGTTTGGAACAATGCGAAACATTCTCCCCTCGACTGTGGCGCAGTCGCGGTCGATTATGGTGGCGATGGTGCTTGGTTCGGCGTTCACGGCGGGTGGTAGCAAAGCCACGGCCACTGAAGCGACGAAGGCAGCGCAATTCGGGCAGTCGATTGACCCGACGCCGGACGCGATCCGGGACATCACCCGGTATTGCCAAGTCTGCTGGCGGAATGCCCGGTTACCGGCGGACCGTTGGCAGGATTGCACGCAACAGGTTTTCACCCGGCTTCTGGAGCGTGTTGAGCCGGCGAAGTGGGCCGACCTGCTCCGGGTGGATGAAGGGGAAGAACGCCGCGAGTTCATGCGGGCGATTGATGCGGTGAAGAAGCGGACCCAGCGTGCCCGCAAGTTTAGCGAGCTATCCCCGGACCTTTCCGACGACCGCAATTTCGTCGATCACGCCCGACAGGATCAGCGCGAAGAAGTGAACCGGGCGGCGCAAGAAGTGTTGAGTCCGCGCCAACAACGCATCGTCGAACTGAGTGCGACCGGCTGGGCGGTTCCGGAGATCGCCAGTGAACTCGGCACGACACCGGAACGGGTGAGCGACGAAAAATATAAGGCGATCCGGAAGTTGCGGTCACACTTGGGCGTGGATGCGTAACCGCAATTTCATAGTTTAGCCGCGCGGCCAAACCGCGCGGCTTTTTTTCATTCACCCTCTCGACCACCGACCTACCCATGACGGAAACGCCCCCCGCGACCGGAAACGCCCTTCTTTCCCGCACGTTCATTGGCCTTCTCGTGGCCCAGTTTTTTGCGGCGTTCAACGACCAAGCGATTCACGCCTCGGCCATGTTTTTCGCCATCAACACGCAGACACTTAGCGAAGAGAACGCCATCACCTTGATGCCGATTCTGTTCTACGCGCCGTGGGGGATCTTCTGCACCGTTGCCGGGTACTTCGCGGACAAATACTCGAAGCGGAATGCCCTCGTACTTTGGAAGTTCGCCGAAGTCGGGATCACCCTCGTGGCGATGCTGGGCTTCTGGTTGGGGCGCAACAGCGACCCGACGCTCGGTTCGTGGCTGGTGCTGGGGTGCGTTTTCTTGATGGGCACCCACTCGGCGTTTTTCGTCCCGGCGAAGTACGGCGTGATGCCCGAAATTCTGCCCCCCGACCAGTTGTCGAAGGGCAACGGCATCTTGGAATCCCTGTCGTTCCTGGCGGTGATCTTGGGCACGGTCGCGGGCGGGGTGCTGTCGTACCTGTTCTTGCGAAACGAAATCGTCGTCGGGGCGATTCTTGTCGGCCTGGCGATCGTTGGGGCCGTGGCAAGTTTAATGATTAAGAAAATGCCGGCGGTCAACGCCACACGCCCCTTTCCGCCACACATTTACGGCCCGATTGTCCAGAACGTCCGCACACTTTTGAGCATCCCGTCGTTACGGTTGGTACTTCAGGGGTTGGTGTTCTTTACCTTCGTGGTCGCCTTCATGCGGGCGGCGGTTTACATGCTCGGCGAGTCGCAAAACCCGCGTTGGGACGAATTGAAAACCAGCGTCATCGTCGGAACCGTGGCGCTAGGCATCGGGTTGGGTAGCCCACTCGCGGGGTGGTTGTCAGGGAAGCGGATCGAGCTTCGCCTTGTGATTGTCGGTACCATCGGCATGATTGTGATGCTTGTCGCCGGGGCGGTCTTCATCGACATCATCCCGGTGTTGGTGGCGTGCATTATCGGGATTGGGTTCTTCACCGGGTTCTACATCGTGCCGCTGTTCACGTTGCTGCAACACAAGTCACCCAAGGGCAACAAAGGCGACATGATTGCAACCAGCAACTTCGTGAACACGACGGGTGCGATCGCCGCCACGATCCTGTTCAAAGTTGTCGTGCTGACCGCCCATACTAGTGGCCTGACGCCGGAAATCGATGACCGGCAGCGGACTGATTTCACGAGTGGCGAACTCCGCGAATTACAGCTTTCACAAGGCCGCCCAGATTATTTTGAGGTGCTGCAACCCGACGGCAAAGTGGTGACCGGGGGTACGAAACACGAACCGAACGAAACGCGAACGATTGGTCAGGTTGTGAAGCACATTTTTGAAAGCAGCGATGGCGCCCCGGTGCTGGAATTTCACAAAGATGTCCCCATTAACTTGCCCAAGCAGCCATTTCTGGTGGACGTGTCGAAGTTCGAGATTGCCAACGTCACGCATTACGACCTCGTTCCGGCGGGCGTGAAGCCGACCCCCGATTACGACAACCGGCACCTCCCACGCTTTCTGTTCCTGTGTGCTGCCTTGCTCACGTTCGGCATGTTGTGTTTCATCCTGCGTCTGCTACTCCGCGTCCGTCGGGCACAAACCGAGTTGCCGCACACAATCCCGCCTGCGGTAGTGGTAAGTGGTAAGTGATTAGTGGATAGGATCGCCGAAAGAATAACTTCCGGTCCAATCCCCGAGCCGACCAAGCTGCTGGAAAGTGAACTGTCCGTGAGCAATGCAAAAGTTGGTGAGTGAACATTCCTGGGTTGGTGACCCCGTTAAGGGTCAAGGCATGTAGCCACGGGTGGAGCGTTGCGCGGAACCCGTGGAGACGGTGACTCCACGACTGAACCGCCCTGAAGGGGCGGAGGATTCCTTCGCCCCTTCAGGGCGAGTGACACCGGGTTGTAGCCACGGGTTGCGCAAAGCCTCCACCCGTGGCTACAACCCGGTGCCCCGTCAGGGCACAAAACCCAGACGGCCCATTTGAATGAACTGAAATCCGCCAACACACAGGATGCTTTTTAGTGATCTATTTTCTCGTCAACCCACAATTGACAACGGCGATTGGCACGGAAGTTATTTTTGCAGCGCTCCTTAGTGCATAGTCAGCAGTAGTACTTGGTAATCAGGCAGCAAATGACTGGTGAAAGTGCGGTAGGGTGGCAAATCTCGGCTCTGTCTATCCACTACCCACTAACCACTTTCCACTACGGCATAGGCATCGCCGGGTTAGCGAGCTCGCCGTAACCGTTGCGTTTTAACCCGGCCAGAATTTCGTCGAGGTGGGTGTAATAACCTTGCCCACTTTGTGCCGCCGTGCAGAGTCCGATCACGCGACCGTTCTCGTCGATTAACGGCCCGCCGGACATGCCGCCGATCGGCGCTTTGTCCGCTTCCCAAAAGAACGCAATCGTCTCGTCCGCTTTTCGCACGAGCTTCTTCGCCGTGATCTGCACTGCTCTTGCTCGCACCGGATCACCTTCGGGGCAACCGATGGCGACGGCGGCAAACGGAAACTTCTTCGGGCGCTGATTCGGCCCCGCGAGCGGGATCGACGGCACCCCCAGCGGACCCACGACGACCTTGACAAGGGCCACGTCACAGTCCGGCAATCGCAGGATGATGTCACCACCGATGATGGTGCTGTCGGACTTGGGGTACGATTCTTTCGTGAAAAACTCAAACGTCTTGAATTCCCCTTTGGGCACCGTGTGGTTGGACGTGAGCAAATAGGCGTAGCCGTTCTTCACGCCCACGCAAACCGCCGTAGCCACCGGACCGGAATTCGCACCGGACCCGATCCGAACCGTGGCTTGCAACACGGTCCATTGGGCATCCGGCGAAAGCACCGTCGAAACGACAATCGGATTCGGTGGTGTTGGCGGATCGGCAGAAACGGTCAGCATCACGACGGCGAAAAGTGTTGGGATCATAGTGAGAACCTATTACGCCAACAGGCCCCCGGTAAGAGGGGCCTGTTGGTGATGATTGAAATCACGTGACGGCGTTAGCCGACAAAGTAGCCGAAGCGACTGGTGCCATCGAACGCGAGGGCGTTCAGCACTTCGACGCCGTTGTTGAAGCCGCGGATGCGGGCGCCGCCGGTCGGGCCTGCTGCCGTGATGATGTCGTCACGGCCATCGCCGTTCGTATCGCCGATGGCGACCCGAACGCCGCCGGTGAAGGCCGCCTCGTAGGCCGTGAAGCTTGAAGTGGACGTGCCCGAGGCGTTGAACACGCGAACGACAGCGCCGAGGCCACCCGTGCCAGGACCGGCCACGATACTCGGGGCACCGTTCGCCCCCACATTGCCGACGGCGACAAACACCCCGCCCGTGAAGGCCGTGTCGAACGCGAAGAAGCTGCTGATCGGGGCTACGGTTTGGCCGTTGAACGTTCGGACTTCCGGCCCGCCACCCGCACCCGGCCCCGTCACGATTTCATTCGTGCCGTCACCATTCGTATCCCCAACCGCAACAGTAACGCCGCCCGTGAAGGTTGGGCTGTAGGCGAAGAAGCTTTGCAAGCCGTTGCCGTTGGCATCAAACACGCGAACGTGAGGCCCGCCGCCCGCACCGGCGCCCGTCACAATCTCCGCTTTCCCGTCGCCATTCAAGTCACCCGCTGCCACAAAGGCTCCGCCGCGGAACGACGGGTCGTAGGCAAAGAAGTTGGCAATTTGTTCGCCGTTCACGCCGTTGATGATCCGAATCCGGGCGGCCCCGCCCTGACCCGCTGCCACGATGATGTCATCCGTGCCGTCGCCGTTTACGTCAGCCGTTGCAACGCGAACGCCACCTGTAAAGGTCGATTCAAACGCAACGAACTTGAACCGCGCCACGCCGTTCGCGCCATAAACTTGGACGTCCGACGCGGAGCCGGCGTCCGCACCGATCGCGTAGAGTTTCGTCGGAAGCGGTGGCACAACCGGCAGAGGAACTGCGACTGTGATCGTGGCAATGTTCGACGCGGCGCCCAGCGCCAGTGTCGGGTCCACGACGGACGCTTGCGGAATTTGCAGCGTGAACGTGCCGCTGCCAGCGATGTTCAATGCAAGCGTCGTGACGGTGACGGTGTAAGTCGTTCCACTGCCCGAGACGCTGGCCGATTTGATCCCCGCGATCGTCCCGCCCGCGACAACATCACTCGCGTCGAAGCCGGTCACGGGCGCGCTGAACGTGACCGTGAATTGAACGGTGGTTGCGGCTGTTGTGACGACGGCGGGGCCGACCGGGTTGATCGCCACGCTAATCGGCGCCGGTGGAA
The DNA here is from genome assembly GCA_043785105.1 of Fimbriiglobus sp. Classification (GTDB taxonomy): domain Bacteria; phylum Planctomycetota; class Planctomycetia; order Gemmatales; family Gemmataceae; genus Fimbriiglobus. The sequence goes on along the minus strand of JAYVXO010000242.1, from coordinate 15,608 downwards.
CCGGAGGAACGACGGGTGGGACAGCCACGGTGATCGTCGCCGTGTTCGTGGAGGCACCGAGTACCAACGTCGGATCGACGAAGGAGGCTTGCGGGATTTGCAGCGTGATCGTGCCGTTGCCCGTCAAGCCGCCAACTGTCACGGTGTAGCTTGCGCCACTCCCTGTGATTGCTAGCGTCTTCGTGCCGCCGATTGTGCCGCCCACCACAACGTCGCCAACGTCAAAGCCGGTAACGGGCGAGCTGAATGTCACGGCGAATGTCACCGAGGTGGTCGCGGTCGTTAACAGGGCCGAGCCAACGGGGTTGATCGCCCCACTGATCGGTGCGGGTGGAACCACGGGTGGGACGGCGACCGTGATCGTGCTGGAGTTCGAGGCAGCTGTCAGGAAGCCATCGACATTGTCCAACGCGGCTTGCACCGGGGTGTTGATGCTGATCGTGCCGTTGCCCGTCAGACCGCTAACCGTGACGGCGTAGTTCGCGCCAGTCCCAGTGACAGTAACGGCCTTGGTGCCGCCGATCGTGCCGGAAGTCACAACATCCGTGGCATCGAACCCTGTGACCGGCTTGGCGAACGTCACGTTGAACGTGACCGACGTTTGTGGCGTCGTGAACACGCTCGAAGTGGCGGGAACGATCGCCACGCCGACCGTGCTAATCTGGGTGAGATAACTTGTCACGCCGGCCGCGAAACTGGTTTGGTCCAGAGTCGCCACACGCGGCGTCCGGTTCGTCAGGAACGGGCGGAACTCAACTTTGACATCCGATTGAGCGGGGTTGCCCAGGCCAGTGGGGTTATCGAAGCTCGCCGTTGCAGATTTGTTGAACGGACCGCTCGCGTCGCCCCACCAGTTCAGCGGGGCGATGATCCGGTCCACCGCGTTCTTGCCGAACGCACCGACTTCGTTCATGAAAATGTTGTTGTAATTCGCCCGAATAATGGACCCGTCGTTGATCGCAACGCCCAAGTTCAACCCGACGGTGTTGCCGGTGATCGTGTTCCCAACGACGTTCAAATTTGACACCAAGGCAGGGTTGACCGCGTCGTTGAGTGCAATAATCGCGCTAGAAACGTCCGTCGGCGTAAACGACCCGTTGTTCGCCGTGATGGTGTTGCCGGTGATAAACACCGTCGAGGCGTCCGCCTCAATACCGTTGTTGGCTAAATTGCCAGCGCCACGCCCGGTGATGATCGAGTTCGCAACGCTACCGGGGGTGTTGTTGAACAGAACCCCGTTCCGACCGTAGTTGGAAATGGAACTGTTCAACACGGTCAACTTCACCGCGTTGAACCCAACGATTGACGCACCCGAACTGACGCCGGTTGGGGTGAAGATCGCCCCACTCACGGCAACCGAGTCAAACGTGCCGGACGCAGCATCTCGGACGATGAATGCTTGGCCGATGAGTTTACCACCGCCTTCAAAGCGCAAGTCTTGCGCTTTGAAGTTGCCACCACTCACGCGAAACACGGAAGTGAGGTCGTCATTCACTCCGTTGAAGGTCGTGTTGTTGGTCGGACTCAAAATCGTGGCACCCTGCCCGGAGCCGAGCAGCGTTAAGTCTTGGGTGACACGGATCGAGTTGATCCCGGTATCGACAACCGGGTTCGGGATCGGAACTTGGCCGTGAGCAATTCGGATCGTGTCCGCCCCGGCGTTCGCTTCGGAGACTTGCAGCGCGATGCCGAGGTCACTGAACGCATTGACGGTCGCTTGATTCGCGTTCCAGAATGCGAACGATTTGGCGTAGACTAGGCCGGTCTGCGAGTTGGGGTAATTGGCGTTAAATGTGACCGAGGCGTTGTCCGCCTGACCTGCCAATGAGGGATCGACGTAGAACGTTGCCGGTACGGTCCGATCTTCTAACGTCATCATGGTGGGGATAAAGCGAGCAGCACGACGCGATTTCATGGTCGAAGCGGGCTTCATTCGATTCGGGGTCATACGCTAAACTCCGTGTGCATCAATGTAGTGGGTTGGTGAATCGAGCTGAGGGTAAGGGTAGGATAGGCATTGAGACCAAATCTTACCAGATTGCCTAGTTTACCAAATTGAAACTTTTTGTCATATCTTCAATTGTGGTTCATTTTTCAAACCACCGCCATTGCTGTCTACCGAACTTCCCGGAATCCGGATACGCAACACCCAATCGACCTTCCAAGTCGTAATTTTCGGCGAATTCCAATTCTTCCGCATAAGCGGTAAACCCGGTTTATCTTTCCTGCCGATAGAGAGCCTGACGGCTTTTGGGGTTTCCCAGCAGTCTGTGCCATCCAAGTGGGGGTTGCCATGCGCTGGAAGGCGGTATTACTCATCGGCTCATTGACACCGTTAACGGGGTGTAACCTCGCGTATTACGCGGGGCACAACCTTGTGAACGAGCCTGTCGAACGCCTCGATGAACACAAGTTGACATCCCGGCTCAAGGCCGAAAGTCGCACCGTTTGGCGCGACATTTGTCGCCAGTTTTCGGGGCGGACTTTCACGCCCGAATTCGCCGACGGGTTTACGGACGGCTACGCCGACCACCTCGAAAACGGTGGGACGCCAAGTCCGCCGGCCGTACCGCCGCTGCGGTACCGCCGAGCCAACTACCTCACGCCGCATGGGCATCCGCTGATTCGGGATTACATGATCGGCTTCCAATATGGTGCGGAAGTGGCGTCCGCGACCGGCAAGCGGCAGTTCTTGACCGTGCCAATTTTGCTGCCGGAAAACCAAGCGCAAGAGCCACCGCTCAATGTGACGCGCTATCCGACACCGCCCGAAACCAGCACCGATGCGCCCGGTTCGGTGAAACCCGCTACGCCGGCACCGAAAGCAGTCGATCCTGCTAATTCGGGGACCATACCGGCGCCGAAGCCGCCGGATAGCGGACCGAACGGTAAGCCAGACCCGAAGCCGATCAACCCGGCGGACCCGAGTGCGATCCCGCGTGACAATCCGATACCGATACCGGGCATTCCGAATCTTCAAGTCCCGAAGGTGGAGTTGCCGACGGCTGATCCGCAGGTGAAGCCTGTCAGCGCGGTTGTGGTGCCTTCGGTTCTGCCACGCCGATCCATGCCAGACGTTTACACACCGGAACAGTTTTCTCCGGCCGTGGTTCCGCCGCTGCATTTTGTTCCCGCAGCGCTGCCACCTGTGCCTGACCCGCCCGCGAAGTAGTCACGGAATTTGCCCGGCGTTGGCCACCGCATCCTGATGAAGGCGACCGACCATGACCCGAGTCTTGCTAGTACTGATCGTGGCAACGGCCTCCCTTTCTGGCGGCTGCGCGGCCCTCACGAATCCGGTTGCGGACGGCATTCCCGTCCGCCGATTGCCAGCCGAAGTGCTTGGCCGCCCCAAAGCGGACCTGCGGGCCATTCCGTTGAACGCACTGCAACAACGGGAACCCGACCCGTACCGACTGGACAAAGGGGACGTGCTGGCGGTAATCGCGGACAACCTGATCGCACCGAACACAGTACAACCGCCTGTGAAGCTGCCGGACCAACTCAACAACACTGCCGCACTGGGTTACCCGATCCCCGTCAGCGACGAAGGGACGATTTCGATCCCGCTCGTTGACCCGATCAATGTCAAAGGGTTGTCGGTGCTGGAAGCGGAACAATTGTTGAAGGAATACGCGATCGGCGAGAAGGGCGGCAAAAAACTGTTGCAACCCGGCCAACGGTTGAGCGTGCAACTTCTGCAGAAACGGCGGTATCAAATCACGGTGGTTCGGGAAGACAACCAGCCGGTGCCCGTCCAAACGGGGTCGCAAGTTTACGGCGGCAACCGGCGTGGCAACGGTTACAACCTGTCGCTGGTTGCGGGTGAAAACGATGTCCTCCATGCGTTGAACGCCACTGGTGGCCCGCCGGGCTTGGACGCGAAAAACGAGATCGTCGTCTTGCGTAACGTGAAGGGCAAAGCGTTCGAGCCGAGCGTTGTTCTCGACGGGGTCGCCCGCAAGCAACTCATCATGAACGGCGATGTCGTCGCCATCCGCATCCCGCTCCGCATTTACCCGGAGCAGGCGTTGTCGATCAAAGAAGAAGACATCATCCTGAAGGAAGGCGACATCGTCTTCATCGAGGCCCGCGACACCGAGGTGTACTACACCAGCGGCCTCATTGGTGGCGGCCAATACCCGTTGCCACGCGACTACGACTTGAACGTGATCCAGGCCATCGCCCAAGTTCGCGGCCCGTTATTGAACGGCGGATTTAGCCAAAACGCCTTCGTGGCCAACTCCGTCGGCACCGGCGTCGGCACACCCAGCCCGAGCCTCGTGACCGTGCTGCGACAACTGCCCAACGGCAAACAAATTCCGATCCGCGTCGATGTCAACCGCGCCTTCATCGACCCCCGCGAACGCATCCTAATCCTACCCGGCGACATCGTCGTGATGCAGGAACGCCCCGAAGAATCCATCGGTCGCTACCTCAGCCAAACGTTCCGCGTCAGCAGCACGTTCGACGTGATCCGCAGCCCAAGCCTAAACTCAATCGGCACCTCAACGAACCCGTAACGACGACGGTGTCAAGCACGCAGCAAGCCGTGGGATTTCCCACGGCTTGCTGCCATTTAATAGAGGTGCTGGGCCAATACTCTTGCTAACATGGGCACGGAGGATCATCGCCCATGACTGAAGAAGCCCTTTTCCAACTCGCCTTGAACACCCCAGTAGCCGAACACCCCGCGTTGCTCGACCACGAGTGCGCGGGCAACCCGGCGCTGCGCGCGCGGGTCGAAGCGCGGCTAGCGGCGGACGCCCGGACAACGCCGTACATCGGCTCGCAAACCGACGAGTACTACGACGAAACGCGCACGTATCGGGCGGCTGGCCAACCGGGGCCAGTTGGCCAGCCGCCCGCGAACGACACCGCCGGCGCCATCTTGGCGGGCAAGTACACGCTGGTCGAAGCCGTCGGCGAGGGCGGCATGGGGAGCGTGTGGCTGGCGCGGCAGTCCGAGCCGGTGAAGCGGACGGTCGCGGTGAAGCTCATCAAGCGGGGGATGGACTCGCGGAACGTGCTGGCCCGGTTCGACGCGGAACGGCAGGCGCTCGCCATGATGGACCACCCGAACATCGCCAAGGTGTTCGACGGCGGGCTAACGCCGGACGGCCGCCCGTTCTTCGTCATGGAGCTGGTCCAGGGCGTCCCGATCACGGAATTTTGCGACGCCCGTAAGCTCACCCCGCACCAGCGGCTCGAACTGTTCGTCCCGGTCTGCGAGGCGATCCAGCACGCACACCAGAAGGGGATCATCCACCGCGACATCAAGCCCAGCAACGTTCTCGTCGCGTTGTACGACGACCGCCCGATCCCGAAAGTGATCGACTTCGGCATCGCCAAGGCGACCGGCACGCAACTCACGGAGCAGACCATCGACACCGGCGTGGGCGGGGTGGTGGGGACGCCGCAATACATGAGTCCGGAACAGGCGACGTTCAACAACCTCGACGTGGACACGCGGTCGGACGTGTATTCGCTGGGGGTGCTGCTGTACGAGCTGTTAGCCGGCAGCCCGCCGTTCAGTTCCAAGGAGTTGAAGAAGGCCGGGTTAATGGAAGTGCTTCGGGTCGTCCGGGAAGAAGACCCGCCGCGCCCGAGTACGAAGCTGAGTTCCGCCGACGCGCTACCGTCGATCTCCGCGAACCGGGGGATTGAACCGAAAAAGCTGATGGGACTCTTGCGGAACGAACTCGACTGGATCGCCATGAAAGCGTTGGAGAAGGACCGGACGCGGCGGTACGAGACTGCCAACGGGTTCGCGGCGGACGTCAAACGGTACTTATCCGGCGAACCCGTCCAGGCCCACCCGCCGAGCCGGGGCTACCGGCTGACGAAGTTCCTGCGGAAGAATCGCGGCCCGGTGGTCGCCGCCGGGCTGGTCGGCGTCGCGCTACTGGCGGGGATCGTCGGCACGACGGTGGGCTTGTTTGAAGCGCACCGACAAACGGAAATCGCGGACAACCGGCGGCAGGACGCCGAGACCGCGGCGACCGCCGAGAAGGCCGCCAGGGGCGCCGAAAAAACGGCGAAGGAAGAAGCGCAGGCCAGTTTGAAGAAGATGGAAAAGGGCGTCGAGATTCTCGGCTCGATTTTCAAGGGGTTGAACCCCGGCCAAGCGGAAGAAGAGGGGAAGGCGTTGCCCGAACTCCTCGGCGAACGGCTCGACCGGGCGACGAAGGAACTCGAAGGGGACGCCGTCGGCGACCCGGTCGCGGTCGCGCGGCTTCAAGTGATTCTGGGGGAATCGCAACTGGGGTTGGGCTTCCCGGAAAAGGCGATCGCCCTGTGCCTGAAGGCCCACGACACGCTCACCGCGAGCCTCGGCCCGAACCACTGCGACACGCTCGCAAGCGCGGCCCACCTCGCCGCCAGTTATCTGGACGCGGGCCAGTACAAGAAAGCACTTCCGGTGTACGAAGAGACGCTCGCGGCTATGAAGACCCACCTCGGCCCGGACGACCCGGACACCCTCAGCGTCATGAACAGCTTGGCCGACGGCTACCGGACGGCGAAGCTCGAAACGTCGGTCCCGTTGGCACTGGAGACGGTGAAGGCCATGAAGGCCAAGTACAGCCCCGACCACCCCGACGTGCTCCGCAGCGTCAACACCCTTGCCTTGTCTTACATGGAAACAGAACAGTTCACCAAAGCGTTGCCGTTGTTGGAAGAATCGCTGACGGCTACCAAGGCCAAGTTCAGCCCCAACCACCCCGAAACGTTAGGCGCGATGGGCAACCTCGCGTCGGCGTACAAGGCCCTCCGGCAGTACGATCAAGCGTTGCCGCTGTACGAAGAAACGCTCAAGGTCCGCAAAGCGAAGCTCGGTCCCGACCACCCCAAGACGCTGGAGTGCATGAACAACTTGGCAATGGGCTACCACGTCACGGGACAACTCGACCAAGCACTGCCGCTGTACGAAGCGACGCTCAAGGCGATCAAAGCCAAGTCCGGCCCGGACCACCCCAACACCCTCTCCTGCACGCACAACCTCGCCAAGGTGTACCTCGACGCCAAGAAGCCGGACGAGGCGGTGAAGCTCATCCAAACTTACGTCGCCGGGCAGCGAAAACAGCTCGGGGCTGAAAGTTCACCGTTCCCGTTCGTGCTCGCCGTAGTCGGCAACGATTTGCTAAACGCCCAACAATTTTCGGCGGCGGAGCCGTACATTCGTGAAAGCGTAGCCCTCCGCGAGAAGAACCAGCCGAACGCCTGGAACACGTTCAACTCGCACTCGATGTTAGGCGAGGTGCTACTCCGTCAACAGAAGTACGCGGAGGCCGAACCGCTCCTGCTGAAGGGCTACGAAGGGATGAAGCAACGTGAGAAAACGATCCCGCCCCAAGCGAGCACCCGCATCCCGAACGCCCTCGACCAACTCGTTGCGATTTACACCGCCACAAACAAACCGGACGAGGTTAAGAAGTGGCAAGCGGAACGGGTCAAGTACCCGGCGGCCAAACAACCGAGTTCGCCGGAGAAGAAGTGAACCCACGTTTACGGCAACCGGCGCCGCCAGTAGCCCGGTCGCCGCCGGCCATGAGCCACGGCAATGACCAGAACGCCCGTCGGCTCGATGACGTAGACCAGTTGGGGAATCGACGCAACCGACGGATGCGTGTGCCACGAAGGTGGGTCGCTGACCACCACCCCGAGATCGACCTCGACCGCCCGTACAATAAGCACCTGCCCGCGAAGTGACCCGCCCGCCGTGGTACAATGTGTGAAAACTTCCGAGGGGAACCCATGTCCTTTATGATCGTTCAAGACCCGCTTAACACGAAACTGGCAACGGCGGATGGGCCAATGGAAATTTACGCCCCGGACGGCCGGTTGCTCGGGTACTTTACGCCGGCCAAGCACCGCCAACTTCGGCTGGAACCCCCGGCGAACGAGGAGGAACTGGCCCGCCGCGAAGCCGTCGGAAACGGCCGGGCGTTGACCGACATTCTTCACGACCTGGAGAAGCGGGCGTGAACTCACGCTTACGGCAACCGGCGACGCCAGTATCCCGGTCGCCGCCGGCCATGAGCCACGGCAATGACCAGAACGCCAGTCGGCTCGATGACGTAGACCAGTTGGAAGGGGAATCGACGCAACCGACGGATGCGTGTGCCACGAGGATGGGGCGACCCCAATCCAGGGTTCGCCGCGATACGAGTAATGGCGTCATTGAGGGCGGTTACGAAGCGGTTAGCCAAGTTGGCGCCACGTCTTGCGTAGAACCGACGAATTGACCGGACTTCGGCCTCAGCCAGTGTGTGGAAATCAACCGGAGTCGCCATCAGCATCTTTCCAGAGTCGCTTCCGGACCTCTTCCCACGGAATCGGCTTCTCTTTGCCAGACCGAACGTCTTCGATCCGGCGGGCAATCTCCTCGTCCCAGGCTTTCTCCACTTCTTCTGATGATTCAAGCTCAACACTGTCGAAGAGAATGGCGGCAATCTCGCCGCGTTCTTCCTCGGACAGCCGAAGAGCTTCCGCCAATACTGCTTCTGCTTGATGAGTCATCGTGAACCCTCCTGTCGCAGATTGTAACAGGTCCGTCAAAGTTCGGGCAACTCGGCCACCCAAACGATCGAAGTTGCGGAATATGGTAGGATATTCAAGCACCCCCGGAGACCTAAATGAGTGCTTTGCCGAAACGGAAATTGACGGCCGCTGAGTACCTCACGATCGAGCGGAAGGCTGAGTTCAAAAGTGAGTTCTTCAACGGCGAGATGTTCGCCATGTCGGGGGCCAGTCCGCCCCACAACTTCATCAAGGAAAATCTGAGCGGGGAATTGTACGCCCGTCTCAAGGGTGGGCCGTGCCGGAGTGTGTCCAGCGACCAGCGTGTGAAGGTGGATCGCACCGGATTGTACACTTACCCGGACATCGTTGTCCTTTGCGGAACGCCTGAATACGACCCCGACGATTCGCACACGTTACTGAACCCGGTCGCCATCATTGAAGTGCTGTCGCCGTCCACGGAGAAGTACGACCGTGGGGCGAAGTTCCGCAACTACCAGCAGATTCCTAGCCTGATCGAGTACGTACTGGTGGCGCAAGACGAGGCGGTGTGCGAACGCTACGTCCGGCTGCCAGACGGTGCCTGGGCGTTGGTTTCGTTCGTCGGGCTGGCGGCCACTTTGGCGTTCACTTCGGTCCCGGTTCAAATCCCACTTGCCGATGTCTATGCGGGTGTCACCTTCCCCGATGCACTCCCGCAATCGTGATCCCACCCGCGACGAGAAGACCGTCCCGTCAGGTGTTGATGTCACAGTCAAACCCTATCAAATATGGTCTAAGCGTGGTCCCATTTTCGGGGGACCACTCGACCTCACGCACCAGTTTGAGACCCTTCAACCGACTTCAAAACCGACCGCCTGAAGTATTCCGGCGTTGTCGGGTATAATGGCACAGTTCATTCCACCGGAGGAGGTTGCCCGTGTCGCAGAAACTCTCTCAGGGGCAGGCGATTTTGTTGGGGTTGGTCGTGGTGTTTGTGGTCGGGTTGTCGGGGTTTGGGCTGGTGCGGATCGCAGCCAAGCAGGGGCTGTGGGCGGAAACGTTTGAAGTGACGGTCGGCTTTGCGGAAGTCCACGATGTCAGCGCGGGCACCCCGGTGCGGATTCGCGGCGTTGATGCCGGGCAAGTGATTGCCGTCGAGTACCCGGACCACGACGGCCCTGATGCGGCGGTGACGTTGCGGTTAAAAGTGAACGCGAAGTACGCGGACCGCCTTTACGCCGATGCCAGCGCGAATCTGCATTCAACCGGGTTGTTGGGCGGCAAGGTCGTGGCAGTGAATCCGGGCACGCCGCAAAGTGGGCCGTTGCAAAACGGCCGGTTGAAAGCCGGAACGTCACCAGATTTGGCCCAGGCAGCAGCGAAGATCGGTGATGTCGCGGATGAAGCGAAGCTACTGTTGCAAGAAGTGCGCAGCAGTACCGGGACGTTGAACAAGTTGGTCAAAGACGACGAACTTTACAACGACTTGAAGGGGCTGGCCAAGGACTCCCGCCGGGAGGTGAACAACGTCCAACAGTTCGTCAACGACGGCCGCGATACCATGCGGTCCGTGCGGCAAGGGACCGACGCCCTGTCGAAGATGCCGCTGATTCGATCCTATGTCGAAGACGCCACAACACTCCTGGTCCGTCCGACCGCACGCCGTGAAGGGTTGACCTACAACACCACCGATATTTTTGAACCCGGCACCGCGATCCTGAATGACAGCGGGCGGTGGCACTTGCAACACGTCGTGCAATGGTTGGGCGAGGTAAAAAACGACAAAGCCGATCTCGTCGTCGTGGCGTTGTGTGACCCCAACGACAAGACCCAAACCACTGCGTCCGCTGCGGAGTTGACCCGCAAGCAAGCCGAGACGATCGTGGAGTTTTTGAAAGCGCAAGGCGTCCATAAGATAGGCTGGGTGACGCGACGGAAGTTGACCGCGATCGGCCTGGGTGTCGGTCCAACACCCGTGATCGAAAAAGACCCCGTACCTCCGTCGTACATCCAGGTGCTGTTGTTCCTACCACAGTGACTGTTAACCCGAACCTAAAGATTTAACCACGGAATACACGGAAAGCACGGAAAGCACGGAAAAGTTAGAACTCGGCAAGCATGGCAGTTGAAAAGTTATCTTTTGTATTTCGGTCGTTCTTTGTGACTTTGATTTTTCCCGTGGTATCCGTGGTATCCGTGGTATCCGTGTATTCCGTGGTTCATTTTTTTGCGGAGACCGAACGTGACCGACTCGGCGACTCCGTTACTTTCGCCTGCCGACGCGACTCGCGTGACGATCCTCTACCACTTTTGCCGCTTGCAATTGCCTGCCATTTCCATCGCGGAGCCGCTGTTCCGGACTCACCTCACTCGCACGTTGACGCTGTACAACAGCAAAGCCGAAGCCCCTGTGCCGTGGGCGGTTTATTTGGACGGTCTCTATGCGCTGGACTGGCTGGTATGCGTGGGGTGCTTGGAATCCCAGAACGTCGCGTGGGAACTGCTGTTCGCGGCACGAACGGGGCGATCGGATTGTTTGCTCGTGGACGCCTTGCGTGCGCGGGCTTGTCGGCTTTATCCCCGGAATGACGAGAAACAGGATAGCGCCGTGGCGGAGTTTTGGAGCCAACTGATTGTCCCGGAGACCGATCACGGCACCGCAATCTTGTCCCGCTACGACGGCGAACGCCCGCTCGCACCGTGGCTGATTCGGGTGTTCCAAAACTGGCACTTGTCGAAGCTGCGGTCCACGTCAGGACTCATCAGTTTGCCCGACGACGACATTGCGATTCCGATCCCAACTGTGACGAAGCACGAGACGCGCTGGCACGAATCGTTCTGCATTGCGGCCCGTGACTGGTTGCACGAAATTGGCGAAAGCGAACGCCTCATCCTCGGCTTACGCTGGCGGTACCGCATGAGCCAACGGGAAGTGGCCAACCTGCTGGGCGTCCACGAAGGAACCATCTCCCGCCAAACCGACAAGCTCCGCGACAAGGCCCTCGAACTGATCGGCCAACGGCTCGTCGCCGACGGCTGGACGGGCGACGATCTGGAAAGCTACATCCTCACCGAAATGGGCGGCCTCCTTGTCGATGAACCCAGCCTCTCCGCCGACCAGCTTCGCCGCATCCTCGTGGCACGCGGCAAGCAATTGCCGGAGTGAGGTAGCCCGTTTTTCCCGGCGAACCGGCGACGTCAGTCGCCTGGGTGGTCAGCCACTAGCACGTGGAGGGTTTTTACCCAGGCGACTAACATCGTCGGTTCGCCTGAAACCTGTGTGATGGTCTTCGTTGATACCGGATCGTAGCATACCCCCACTATCCCGCCTGGAGGCCCTTCATGCTTCGCCGCTTCTTTCTTTTCGCCGTTCTCGTCGTCCCGGTCCTGTTGCTCATCGTGGCGTGTCGCCCAATCGGGGCAGCGGATGAACCCAAGCCGAAGAAGCCGAAGGTGCGGTTGGCGGTGGTTGTGTTCTTCGACCAGATGCGGGGCGATTACGTGGAGAAGTGGCAACCGCTTTTTGGGGACGGCGGCTTCAAGCGGATGCAAGCCGACGGGGCATGGTTCACGGATTGCCACTACCCCTACGGCACCACGACGACTGGTCCCGGTCATGCGTCCGTGTTGGCGGGGTGTGGTGGGAATAAGCACGGGATCATCAATAATTCCTGGTTCGATCGCAAAGAAGGGGTGATAGTCAATTGTGCGACATCCCCCCGTTACGACATGACGCCGGTACGGCCACGGGTTGAAGAAGAACCGGAGACCAAAACCACAACAACCAAGGTGACGACGGCAGGGAACCCAGATCGCTTCATCGGGCCGACGCTCGCGGACGTGCTGAAAGAGACGACGGCTGGCGCCGGCAAGGTGTTCGGCGTGTCGCTGAAGGATCGTTCCGCGTTGTTCCCCGTCGGTAAAAAACCGGACGGGGCGTACTGGTTCCAAGGTGAGTTCGTCACCTCGTCGTACTACCGCGATAAGCTGCCGAACTGGGTCGCGGACTTCAACAAGTCGGGGTTGGCGGACAGCTACTTCAAGAAAGAGTGGACGAAGCTGCGTGAGGACATTGACTACGCGAAATTCAGCGGCCCGGACGATGGCCTTGGCGAAGGCAAAGGCAAGGCACAAGGGGTCTCGTTCCCGCACCCCATGACCGGCGGCAAGGACAAGATCGGCAAGGAATATTACGAAGCCGTCGCGTATTCCCCGTATGGCAACGAGTTACTCCTCGCGTTCGCCAAGGCGTGCATCATCGAAGAGAAACTCGGCCAAGACGACGTGCCGGATTTGCTAAGTATCAGCTTTTCCTCGAACGACCTAATTGGCCACGTCTGGGGACCGGATTCGCAAGAGGTGCTTGACGTTACGCTTCGTTCGGACCTGATCGTGCAGAACCTGATGACGTTCCTGGACGAAAAAGTCGGCAAGGATCAATACTCGCTTGTCATCACCGCCGACCACGGGGTGTGCCCGAACCCGGAAGTGACGGCAGCCAAAGGCACCGACGCGAAACGGATTTCCCCGATTGGACTGCTCACCGGCGCGGAACGCCACCTGCGTGAAACCTTCGGCAAGCCCGATGCCGCCAAGGTGGAAGGTGCGAACGAGAGCGGTGCCAAGAAGCCAACCAATCTGTGGTTGGAAGCGAACTCGGCACCGAACATTTACTTGAACCAACGGCACATCAAAGCGAACAACTTAAACCCGGACGATGTGGCCACGAAACTCGCGGAGTGGCTTCGCGGGCAACCGGGCATCGAGCGGGCCTACACCCGCAAACAATTGATGGCCGTGTCGCCGACGGACGACCCGTTTGCAACCCCCACGCGCAAATCCTTTCACCCGGACCGCAGCGGCGATGTTGTCGTTGTGACCAAGCCATATTACTTACTCGATACCTATGCCACCGGCACGACCCACGGCACGCCGCACCCCTACGACACCCACACAGTGTTTTTGGCCTACGGCCCCGGAATCGCGGGCGGCAAGCGGGACGAGAAAATCACCCCCCTGCACGCCTCGCCGATCGTGGCCGATTTCCTCGGCATCAACCCGCCACGTAACTGCGAGTACGGGCTGCCGATCACCCTGGCGAAGCCGTAAAAACTGGGAGTCATCATGGACGAAAAGACGCTATTCGAGCAAGGCTTCAAGCGTTGGGAAATGCTACTGGCAGCGTGGAACTTCTACCTCGTAGTCGTGTTCGCACTGATCGTGTTATTCGTGCTATCGAAGTCCGCCCGCACGGACCGCCGGGTGTTCTGGATCATGGTGAGTGGCTTCGGGTTCTTTGCCTGGACCCACTTGCTAGGGCTGCTGTACATCCTGAAGCAATGGACCGCCATTGCCGCCGAGTTGAAAACGAAAGTCGCCGTGCGGATCCCCAACGATGTGCTAGAAAGCCGCTTTGCGAACGCCGGCATCATCGACGCCCCGGAAGCCGTCTGGGTCGTCCCATTTCACATAATCGTGGACGTGTTCGTGGTCGCCGCCATCTGGTGGCTGTGCCGCGAACGGGCAGGAACCGTTCAAAGTGTGTAGCAACTTTCTCGACACTTTCTTGACACTTTCTTGACAGAGCGGTAGCCTTCCCACATAGGGAGACCGCCTCATGTTCGACCCCCGTTACCGCATTACCGGCAAAGTAGCGAAGGCGCTGATGAGCATCGAGGCCGATCGGCAGGTCGTCACCACTTTGCCGCTCAGCACTCGGATGCTGGATTCGCTGCGACGAACCGCCAGACTGCTTTCGACCCACTTCTCGACCCAAATTGAAGGGAATCAACTCAGCCCCTCACAGGTGCAAGCCGTGGTCGAGGGCGAAGGAAATTTCCCCGGCCGTGAACGAGACGAAGCCGAGGTCCGGCACTACTTCGCCGCGCTGGAGTACGTGGAGCAACTCGCTAAGAAACCCGGCAAGCTCACCGGGAACGAGGTCCGCACGATTCACGGTCAGGTGATGACCGGCAAGGCGAAGCCGACGCGATACCGCGCCGGGCAGAACGTGATCCGGGACTCGCGCACAGGCCGGACGGTGTACATGCCGCCGGAGGCGAATGACGTATCCGGGTTGATGAAGGATATGGTGCGGTGGGTCAACGAAACCGTTGCCGAAAGTGAATTGCCGGTGCCAGTTGTGGCTGCCCTGGCCCACTACCAGTTCGCCACCATCCACCCCTACTTCGACGGCAACGGTCGAACTGCCCGACTGCTCACGAACCTACTCTTGCATCGGAATGGTTACGGATTGAACGGCATTTATTCGCTCGAAGAATACTACGTGACGAACTTGGATCGGTACTACGCCGGTCTAGCAACTGGGGACAGTCACAACTACTACTTCGGACGGGTGGAAGCCGACGTGACGCTGTTCGTCACGTACTTCTGTCTGGGTATGGCCGATGCTTTCGCCAAAGTGCGAACGCGGGCGGAAGAGGCGAGCCGAAACAACGCCCGAGATCAATCATCCGTTTTGCGAGAACTCACTCCGCAACAACGACAGGTTCTCGGGCTGTTTCTCCGGATGAAGGCGGTCACCCGCAACGACATCGCATCGTTCTTCAAACTCCCCACTCGGCAAGCTTACTCGCTCTGCGCGAAGTGGCTTCGTGACGGCTTCTTGGTCGTTGCCAACCCATCGACCAAAGGGCGAAGCTACTGCTTGGCAGCCGACTACGAGGGGTTGATGGCACCCGACATCAAGTAGAGGGGAACGGGACTAAAGCACTTTCATTGTCTTGCTGCGTTTTGGTTAGCCCAACACCAGTTTTGAAGTTGCGCGTTCTGCGGGCCTCGGACTGCTTGTGGCTTCGTAACGAGCGAGATTCCTTTCGGTCGGATCAATGTTGCGGTTGCTCACGTTGCTTGACTCGAGTTACCGCAGACCCCCACCGGACTACCCCGAAGGGGTTGAATGAAATAGCCCAGGGTCGCGGCGCTTCGTCGCGCACTCTGGGTGACCGCCACCACCCCGGCCGTACCCCGAAGGGGTTCCATCGTAGCTCATTGCGCAGATGTAACCCCTTCGGGGTAAGATCCCTTTCCGGACCATCCCAGGGTGCGCGTCGAAGCGCCGCGACCCTGGGCTATTCCATTCAACC
>JAYVXO010000241.1:0-3325 GCA_043785105.1 Fimbriiglobus sp. | reverse complement strand
GTGGTCAACACCATACGAATCCGTTTCGCTTCACCGAGCGCTATCCGCACCGGTTCCGGGCACTTCCACAAATCGCTGGCTTCGCTGTGTTGCCAATGGACGAGCCGACGTTCGCCGCCGAGCGGATGGAAATGATCGAGCTTCACCTTTTGCAATTCGGTGTCCGCAATCGACACCCGTGTGGCGAGCGTGATCTTTGCAAAGCGTTGCTCGAACGACAACTTTTTATCGTCTTGTTTCACCCCGAAGCGTGGCAACGCATGGACGTTCAACCCCGTCGTCGAGTAGATGTGGCTATCTTTGGCGGCCCCGGTCTGTTCGTCGATGGCCACGTGGTCGCGGGTTTCTTGCACGGCAGCTTGGAGAAAACTTGTGCCGATGTTTACTGGTTCACCGATCAGCCATTTCGTCAACTGACTGACGGGCCACCATCCGGGTATAGTCTTCGCTTTGAAGTCATCTTTGGCTTGCTCAGCCGTGAGACGAACGGGCCTTAAGCCATCGGTGGTGAAATCCACCCCCTCGCCGTCCTCCAATTTCACCGGCTGCACGCGGTGAATCGTACCCGTCATTTCGTCCCAGACGCAGTCGTTCGGCGCGGGCAGATACAGTTCCGTACCCACGCACGGAAACACGCCCGCCACGTCGATTGCCATCAACTTCGTCGGCATACAGCCATCGAAGTCGAGGCTCTCGCTCGCCTTCACCAGTGCGGTGCGGAACGACCCGGCGACCACCGATGGCAGTGGCCAACTCAGGCTGCGCATCCGGTTGCCTTGGCCGGCCCCAAACGGGCGGCCATCCCGCGCAATGATCGAGTCTTGCGGTGTCAACGTGAGGTAAGTCGTGTTCATGACTTACCTCCGGCTTGCTTGATCGCCTCGGCAAGTTGCCGAGCCACGAGCAGTTCCTGGGCAAGTACACGGAGTTTTTCAGAAGTCATACCAACGATGTAGTCCTCCATCGCTTCGGCGACCGTTTCGAGTTTCTTCGAACTCTTCTTGGCGATCAATCGCGGCAGATCGGCCTTGATAGCTGCCGTGGCGTTAGCCTCCAGCCAGGTTTCGTACAGCGTCGCCATTGCCCGCAACTCATACGGCAGCTTCGTAGGAATCGTGCCGTCGTTCATGAGTTCGGCGAACTTGGCGAGGCGTTTATCCGGCTCGTCGTTCCATTTCGCCCGCACCTGAATTGAAGCGCCGCCACGCTTGTGCAAGTGGATGGCCAGGGCGTCTTTCCCTTCGACACCTTTGGCCGCTTTCTCGGCTCTCTGCCCGTACTCGCGGAGGTCTTCGAGGTTTTCCATGAAGTGGCCAATAGCGATGCCGACGGAGAGGGTCATGCCCGTTGTGTCATGGAATTTGTTCCTCAGATCTCGTGCGCATTGCAAACACGTGTGAACCGGCGCAAACGCCAGCACGTCGTCGCCGCCCGCATAGACGAGAACGCCGGAATGCTTTTCGACGACCTCTTTTGCCTGCTTGGAAAACGACGCGAGTTTTGCTGAGAACTCCCGGTGCTCCTTCACCTCTTGGAATTCGGAAAGCTTTCTCCCCATCGAGTCGCCGTCGGCGACGATTACCGCGAGATAAGGCATCGGCTCGCCGCCAAGTTCGCTAAGAATCTCGGCCACTTTCTTCAATGGTTCGCGCGTGGCTTCGCCCAACTCGACGATCAAATCCGGGTGACGATCCTTGTAGATGATCGTGCCTTCGAACGGGAAATATTGGTAGTTTGGTTCGGCGACTTTGTTGAGCTTGTCCACACTCTCGCAAGCTGCTTTCAATGTCGCGATTTCATCCTCATTCAAACCGCTCAACCATGTCTCCGCCGCGACGCGAGCCACGGATGGATAGGGTTTGTTTCCTCCAGCAAGGCGTTTCACCACGCCAACCACATCCAGTTGTTCCCCTGGAGATAAACGAAGCCTCTTGGTCCAATTCTCGCGGTTGCCGTCCTTCAGCACCGTTTCTCGCTGCCCGTCCAGTGACGATTTCGGTACACCGGCGAGACCATTTGCCGGCAGGAATTCGCGGCAGTTCTTGCGGCCGGCCAGCAACCGCATGACGCGGGCGCGATCCTGTTGATAGTCCTCAGTACGAGGAACCCATGCCGCATAGAACTCGACCACGTCATCGACCTGGCTATCCCAGATGTCGTTTCGGATGACACACGTCGTGATGCCGCGTGCTTCTTCCGCGAACTGCTTCCAGCAATCTCGTGCGGCATGCTTGGCAGTCGCTGCGACTGCCTTCGGATCGGCTCCACCCTTCAACTCGGCCAGAATCACGTTGGCGACGTTGTCCGCTACCGAAGTTGCAGGGAAGATGAGTGATCCATGCTGTTCGACGGCTGTTGCAACGGCTCGGCTCACTTGCGAGAGCAGGTGCGAGCCGAACCACAGATCGCGGGTTCGCCGCGCCGCCGCGATGAACTCCTGAACCGGCCCGACGGCGATGGCAAGGAGGTGGCTCATTGGGTTACCTCCCTGAACCCAGCGGCATCGGCGAACTTCAGAAAGGCTTCAGTCGCTGAACCTGTGGGGGAATCGATGATCGGAGAACCGAGGACTGAGAATACTTGATCCCCTTGAGGGACGGGTGAAACGCGAACGGAACTCACTCTTGGGGTCTTCAAGAGTACAATCATCGGGATTGACTGGTCCTTCCCACAAGCGAATGGTTTGAGAATGAACGGACTTGCCATTCGCTGAAAAGGCCGGCCTGAGGTGTCAGTGCCGGATCGATTCACTGTTATAGCGGGATCGGAAGTGTCCTTGAATTGGAAGATAATCGGCAGGCCGAGTTCCGCGCGCGGGAAACCGTTTGGTATTTCTTCCTCGGTGTACGCCCGCCCACGGTGTGATCGTCGGCCGGTGGCGCGTCGGATTGTTTCGGCTTCTGGGAAACGTCGGCGTGGTTCTCCACGCCGAGCAGGGCCGGGCTGCCGGAAGGACTTCCAGAGGTCTGCGACACATTTCCACGCATTGAGGCAAGTCATGGATGTTTGCAGACAGAGAATCTTTTCGATCCCTGAACCGGGTTGTAGAAACTGTCGCAGCCAAACCTGTGCATCACCGCCGTTCCAGGCTTGAGTGGACTTCTTGACAAACATTGCGCCACATCCACGGCGCGTCCGTGCGCCAACGCCACCGAACGTGAGCCAAGCTCGTGTTGCCAAGTCGATCTCTTGGTCCGGGCTGACGATTTTGTCGTTCAGAGGTGGTTTCTTGTCCCGCACACGGCACTTGTTCTGGGCCGCCCGTCGTTTGCCGAGGCTGTCTTCGTTCTCCCAAGTTAGGTCCAGCCGAAACGAAAACCCCTCT
>JAYVXO010000240.1:0-10797 GCA_043785105.1 Fimbriiglobus sp. | reverse complement strand
CATCGTTCCTCGTGGCGCAGATGTAACCCCTTCGGGGTAAGATCCCTTTCCGCGCCAGCCCAGGGTGCGCGTCGAAGCGCCGCGACCCTGGGCTATTATATGAAACCCCCTTCGGGGTATTCCGAACGCGCAACTTCAAAGCGCGCCAGCGAGGGGTTACGCCGAACCCCTCGCTGGCGCGTCGGGCTAACAAGCAACTGCGTAACTCCTACAAGGGTTCAAACTCTTTTGCAATCGCCTCCGCAACTCTATTGCGTGTAACGTGTTAGAACGAATCCAATAGGATTGAATCACCTCTTGGATTCGTTGCTTTTTATTTACGCTTTGCCGTCGAGCAGATCCCAGCCTTTGCGGTACTCGGCTTTGATGAAGTGGGCGGCTTCGGGGCAGCCCTTGGCTTCGAGCGTTTCGCCGTTGAACTCGAACGCCTTGCCGGTGCGGATGGCGACGTTGCCGAGCAGGAACGCGGCCGTCAGCATGGCAGAGTAGTCGAAGTTGGACAGCGCCATCTGCGGCTTGCCGGCCTTGATGGCTTCGACCCACTCTTTCTTCTGGTTCGAGTCGTTGCTGCCCGTGTACGCGGCCAACTTCTCGGGCTTCTTGAGGTTTTTGCCCTCAGCAAGACCCTCGGGGGTGATGCGGAATTCCGCGCCGTAATCGTCCGGGCTGTACAGAATGCCCTTGCTACCGACGAGGATCGACCCGCTGGCGACCAGCTTTTCGCCCGACTTGAGAACTTTCGCCAGCAAGTCGTGGGGCGGGGTCATCTTCCAGCCGTTCTTCTTGCCTTCGTACCAGTTCAACGTGACCGGCGGCATGTCGCCGCGGGCGGGGAACTTGAGGACGACGTGGGCGAAGCTCGGGCAGGTCTCCTTGTTCACGTCCCCGGCTTCGGCGCTGACCGAACTCGGGTGGCCGAGTTTGAGCGCCATGAACGCCATGTTCGCGGTGTGACACGCCATGTCGCCGATGGCGCCGGTGCCGAAGTCCCACCAGCCGCGCCACGCGAACGGGTGGTAACCGCTGGCGTAGTCCCGGTCCGGGGCTGGCCCGAGGAATTCGTCCCAGTGGACCGTTTCGGGCACGGGCATTTTCGCAAGCCGTTTCGTGACGGCCGGGGCTTGCGGCCAAATCGGGCGGTTCGTCCAAACGTGAACTTCCTTCACGTCCCCGATCAGCCCGGCTTGAATCAGTTCGACGGCCCGACGCAGCCCCGGTAGCGCGGTCCCCTGGTTGCCCATCTGGGTGCAAACGCCTTTTTCTTTGGCGAGTTTGCGCAGCAAGTGGGCTTCAAACACGGTGCGGGTCAGCGGTTTTTGCACGTAGGCGTGCTTGCCCATGTGGATGGCCGTGGACGCGGCCAAGGCGTGCGAGTGGTCCGGCGTGCTGACGGTCACGGCGTCAATGTTTTTGCCGATCTTCTCCAGCATTTTGCGGTAGTCGGTGAACGTCTCCGCCTTCGGGAAGAGCTTGGCCGCGCCGCCGAGGTGCTTGTCGGATTCGTCAATGTCGCAGAGGCCGACGACCTCCATGAGTTGACCGGCGTGCTGAATGTCGCTGCGGCCTTTGCCGCCGACGCCAATGCCCGCGACTTTCAACCGCTCGTTCGCGCCCTGGGCGCGGGCCACGGAGAACGCGGGGCCGGTAAACAGGTAACCCAAGCTCGCGGCGGACCCGAGTTGGAGGAACCGCCGACGGTTCGGACTCAGAGACATGGAGAGGACTCCTTCACATGGTGGAAACGAAAAAGGGGCAATACCTGGTGGGGACGGCCCAACGCCGCCGTGCGGAACAGTGTAGCAACGTCTGGCGCCGGTGCAATCACTAACCCGGTTTGTTGCGCTAGGAGGGCATCGCTAAAGTCTCCGGGGCATGGACCGCAACCCCACCCCGTAACCCCCTCCCCGCGTCGGGGAAGGGCCGGGGGTGGGGTGGGTTTGCAATGCCCGAACTCCCGGAGAGGAACCCGTAAGAGTTCGGTTCGCCCGGTGTTCTCTACGCCTTCTGTGGGTGAAAAAGGTTGTGTGAGTCCGAAAGGAACAAGAATTCAGAGTTTGTAATTGCTCTTTACAAAAATGCCGATTACAATTTGCCCGCAGTCGGGAACACGACATCTCCACCTCCGACACAAGGAAGACTTATGACTCTCCGCCATATCCGCGTCTACTTTTGGCTGACACTTTCGGCGACGGCAGGGTGTTCGAGTTCGCCGGTGAAGACGGAACTGGCGAAGCCGGAAGCGAATCTGAACTCGGTCGCCATGGCCTACACGGACGCGATTCAAGCGAACGGGAACGGCCCGGCCAACGCCGAGCAACTCAAGAAGGCGCTCGAGGTCACGGCCCCGGTTACGGGGATCAAGCCCGAGGACGTCCTGATTTCCCCGAACGACGGCGAGCCGTTCGTCGTCATCTGGAACATCAAGTTGAACGCGGGCGGGACGCCAATCATTGCCTACGAGCGGAAAGGCAAGGACGGGAAGCGACTCGTCGTTGACCTCCGCAAAATCCCCTACTACGTGACCGAAGCCGAGTTCAAAAAGCTCACCTTTCCGGCCGGTCACAAACCTGAAAACTGAGACGGGCTTGCACCTCGGTACTGCCTCTTTTCCCTCTTCCCGTGTTTAGGAGTTGATGATGGGTTACGTAAGACGAAGTCGGTTGGCGTTCACGCTGATCGAACTCCTGGTGGTCATTGCGATCATCGCCATCCTGATCGGCCTACTGTTGCCGGCCGTGCAAAAGGTCCGCGAGGCGGCCGCCCGCACGCAGTGCGTCAACAACTTGAAGCAAATGGGAATTGCGTTCCACGCGCACCACGACCTGTTCGGGCTATTCCCGGACGGCGGGTCGGTGTATTGGATTTCCACCCGCAATTCGGCCATGGGTCCGTTTAACCCCGGCGCTACGGCCGACCCGGCCCGTTCGGCGCCACTGCAGCACTTCAGTTGGGCGTACCAAATCCTGCCGCTGGTCGAGCAAAACAACCTGTACGTCCTGACCAACGACGCGCAAGTCCGGATCGCCGTCACGAAGCTGTACAACTGCCCCAGCAAACGCCCGCCGACCATTTTTGCGAACGCAATGTTGCTCGATTACGCCGGGAACGGGGGGTCGGGTGGCGAAGGCGATAACTCCCACAACGGCGTACTCGTCCGCAATAAAATCTGGGCCGACGCCAATACCGCGTACCGGACCACACGAGTGAACATGGCGTCCATCACCGACGGCACGTCGAACACGATCATGGTGAGCGAAAAGTACGTCTCGTCCACCCTGAAAGGCGGCAACCAGTGGGGCGACAACACCGGGTGGTATTCCGGCTGGGGCTGGGACTCCATCCGGTTCGGCCGCCAGCAACCCAAGCAGGACGACAACACCGCAGTAACGGGCACCTGGGATTTCTTCGGCTCGTCGCACATCGGCGGCTTTAACGTGGCGCTGGCGGACGGGTCGGTGCGGAACCTCCGGTACTCCACGCCGAACGCCACGATCCGGAACCTGTCGAGTCGTGACGACGGCAACGTGATCGCAAACCTCGATTAAGTCCGGGCGTCACGGCGTGTCGTAGAGGACCGAAACACTCTACGACACCTGACGGGCGGAAGGTGGGTCTCGTGAAAAACCCGCGGGTCGGAATGGTGTTGGTTTTTTTGACACTGCTCGTGGGCGGCGGCATCTACTATTCCCGGCGTCCGAACCCCAACCAAGTCCATCTGGCTGCGGCGCGGGAAGCCGAGGCTCGCTTCGACTTCGACGACGCGCTGAACCACCTCGGTCGCTACGCCCGCACCCGCCCGAACCATCCGGAATACCGACTTGAACTGGCACGCCTCGCCCGGCGCGGCGGCGACTACGATCGCGCGCGGCAAGAAATGTCGGAATACGAGGGACTTGCGGGGACAACCCCCGCCGGAAAACTGGAGCACGAACTCTTACAAGCGCAGCTCGGTCAATTGGACGCCGTGGAGAAGCCGCTCGTCCAACTGGTCGAAGCCGGCCACCCGGATTCGGACGCGATCCGTGAAGCCCTCATGCGAGGGCAGATCCGGGTCTACCGGCTGCCGTCGGCCATGTACTGGGCGGAACAACTCCTGGAACGGCACCCGCACCACGTGCCCGCACTGCTGGCCCAGGGGATGATGTTCGAGAGCGTCGGGAACACCGACGCGGCGGTCACATCCTACGAGACCGCACTTGCAAATTACCCGCATCACTTTCAAGCGCGGCTCAACCTCGGCGAAGTGCTGCTCCGCATCAACCGCCCGCTCGAAGCGCAGCCGCACTTCGTGGCGCTGTACGGCCAGAACAAGATGAACCCGGACGTGGCCCTCGGGTACGCCCGGAGCCTCCACGCCCTCGGCGACAACCTCCCCGCCGCAACGGTCGTGGATCAACTGTTGCTTCATCAGCCCGCCCTCCCGCACGCCCATGCGTTGCGAGGCCGCATCGCGCTCGACCTGAACGACCTGCCTGCGGCGGAGCGGCACCTCCAGCAAGCCATCGTCCGGTTACCTGCGGATCGGGAAATTCACATGACGCTGGCGAGTTGCCTGAGGCAGCTCGACAAGACGCAGGAGGCCGACCAGGTGCTGAACCGGGCCAAGCAAATCGACGCCGATCTCAAATTACTCGCGGCGGCCTCGGACCGGGCGGTGAACGCCCCGTCCGACCCGAAACCCAAACACGACGCCGGCGTCATCTGCCTGCGGAACGGTCAACACGGCCAAGCGGTGCGGTGGTTTTCCGGCGCCTTGCAAATCGACCCCAAGTACAAACCTACGCACACGGCACTGGCCACGTACTACACGAGCATTGGTTCGAGCGACCTGGCCGACAAGCACCGCCGACTCGCGGAACTTGCCGCCGGGCCTGCCTCGCCGTGAGGGCACCCGTCCACTCGTCGAACGCCATCACAGGTCGCCGGCGCCGACCGCAACCGCGTGTCAACCGACCGTGGAGCGGGCGGTCGATCGGGGTGGTGCGTCCGAATTCCACTACCCGCGACGGGTGCTTCGCTAAAATCAGATCATGACACCCGCGATGCGTTTATTGCCGTTTCAATCCTTGTCCGGTGCCGCGAACATGGCGGCGGATGAGGCCATGTTGGTGGCCGCTTCCGAACAGGAATTGGCGTCGTTACGGTTTTACACGTGGAGTGAGCCGACACTATCACTGGGGTATTTTCAACCGGCGGCGGTGCGGTTGCCGGGGTTGCCGTGGGTTCGGCGTTCGACTGGTGGCGCGGCACTGGTGCATCATCACGAGTTGACATATGCCCTGGCCTTGCCGTCGGGAAAGCTGTGGCAATCGAGTGGGGAGAGTTGGATTTGCCGAATGCACCATCTCATCATGACGGCGCTTGCTCGTGCTGGTGCCGAGACGAAGTCCGTGATTTGTGGCGAAGAGAAAAAGCTGGGCGAGGTGTTGTGCTTCTTACACCAAACGCCCGGCGATTTGCTCGCCCAGTCCTCGAAGGTCGTCGGCAGTGCGCAACGCAAACAGAAAGGCGCAATGCTGCAACACGGTGGCATTCTGCTGGCCCGCAGCGAGTATGCACCCCAACTGCCGGGGTTGCTCGAACTCACCGGCGTGAAGTTTGAAGTTCACGATTTGGTGAACCGACTGACGCGACAATTCACAATCGCAACCGGCTATACGCTTCAGCCCGACACCTGGACCAACGAGGAACAGCAACTGCGTCTCGAAATCGAACGGGACAAGTACGCCAACCCCGCGTGGAACGAAAAGCGCTGAGCGGCGGCAAAATCGAAAACGGATCACGAAAGCACGAAAGTACGAAAACACGAAATAAATCCGAAGTATGAGTGTGAAATCCGGTTGCCTGGATCGTTCACGCTCTCAGTTACCGAAGACGGCCCGCTGCACGGAACGGATTTAACACGATTCTTCTATTTCGTGTTTTCGTACTTTCGTGCTTTCGTGATCCGGCTGTTGATGACTGGAACGCGCAAGTCGGCACCGAATACCGAAGTTTCTAGAATGGCAGAGTTGAAGTCAGCACACCACTCCAGGAGATCTGTGATGCGTCGTTTGTTACTCGCCGTCACGCTGTTGTTCGTCACGGGGTTCGTGGTCGCGGAAGATAAGAAGGGCAGCACGGTTGAACTCGCCGGCATGAAGTCCACCACGCCCGCCGAGTGGAAGGAAGAAACGCCGTCCAACAACATGCGGATGGCGCAGTTCAAATTGCTGAAAGCCGAAGGCGACAAGGAAGACGCCGAACTTGCGTTCTTCGTCTTCCCCGGCGGCAGCGGCACCGTGAAAGCGAACCTCGATCGCCAAACAGCGAAGTTCATCGAAGAAGGCCGCAAGGACAAAGTCGAGAAAACCAAGATCGGTGAACTCGAAGCCAGCTACCAAGACGTGAGCGGTACGTTCAAGAAGAAGAAGTTCCCGATGGCCCCCGACTTCACCCCCGTCGAAGGCTACCGCCAACTGTACGTGGTGTTTGAAGCCAAGGACGGCAAGCAATACTACATGACCCTCCTCGGCCCGAAAGCCACGGTCGAGAAGCACAAGAAAGCCTTCGACGAGTTTCTGAAGAACTTCAAGTAACTTCATATCAAGCCCACAGAACCCACCAAAGCCCACGAACGATCGTTCGTGGGCTTTCCCACTCACAAAATGCCACCACTGTTCTTCAACTACGAACTGCCAGCGCACCTGATCGCGCAGCACCCCACCGCGACCCGTGATGAATCCCGGTTACTCGTGGTCCGTCGTGCCACGGGCGAATTGGAACATCGCGTCTTCCGCGACTTGCCCCAACTGCTTGCACCCGGCGATCTCGTTGTTTTGAATGACACGAAGGTGATCCCGGCGCGGGTGATCGGGCGGCGGGCTAACACTGGCGGGAAGTGGGAAGGGCTGTTTTTGCAGGAAGCCAACGGCATCTGGGAACTGCTTGCCCAGGCACGCGGCTATCCGGATATTGGCGAAGCGTTCCTCCTCGAACCGCACGGCTTGAAGCTGATTCTCACGGGTCGCACGGGTGATCGACACTGGTTGATGCAACCTGATTGCTCCGGTTCTGCTGCGGAACTACTGGCGGTCCACGGCCACATTCCGTTGCCGCCGTACATTCGCAAGGGTCGCTCCGACGACGCGGACAAGTTGCGATACCAGACCGTGTACGCGGCGAACACCGGCTCCGTGGCCGCGCCCACGGCGGGGCTACATTTCACGCCCGAAGTGTTCGCACAGTTCCAAGCACGCGGCATCCGAACCGCCCGCGTGACGTTGCACGTCGGGTTGGGAACCTTTGCCCCAGTGAAGGTGAATGACCCGACACAGCACACGATTCACGCCGAGTGGTGTGATGTTTCGCAAGAAACTGTGGACGCGATTCAGGCGACGAAAGAACAGGGTGGCCGCGTCATTGCCGTTGGCACCACCACCAGTCGCACACTTGAAAGCGCCGCCCGAGACGGAGAGTTGAAGCCGTTCCACGGCGACACGAACTTGTTCATCCACCCGCCGTACCACTTCCGCGTTGTGGACGGCCTCGTCACCAATTTTCACTTGCCGAAGACGACGTTGCTACTGCTCGTCCAGGCTTTTAGCGGGAGCGAACTGTTGCGAAAAGCCTACGACGAAGCCGTGCGACACGAGTACCGCTTCTTCAGCTACGGCGATGCGATGGTGGTGCTATGACCACGGCCCGCATTCAATCCCTGACAATCACCCCGCTTCGGATGTCGCCCGCCGAAGCGGCATTGTCGGTCACGGTGCAGTTGAGCGGCCCTGTGGAAAACTTTGAACTCCACTACGAACTCCGTGGCAAGATGGTTGGGCCGCGTCGCGCCGGGTTCACCACGATCGAAGTGGCCTATCCGCTACGCAGCACCCGTGACAACCCGCTGTCACTGACCGGCGTGATCCCCGAGCCGAACTTCTGGAGCGTCGAGACGCCGTTTCGCTACGATGGGACTGTCGAACTGTGGCAATCGGGCGTGAAGTGTGACGGCAAGACTTTCATCGTCGAAATCCGCGCGAGCGAATCATGCAACCCGGACTAATCATTCTGCTCTGCGTCGGGTCCGCCATCTCTTATGGCATCATTCACGACAGCATCACGGCACGGGTGTGCGTCGAGTATTTCACCATCGGCCACGACCCGAACGTAATCCCGACTGACGACCCCACGTTACTCGCCATCGGTTGGGGCATTCTCTCGACGTGGTGGGTCGGGCTGATACTCGGCATCACGGTCAGCATCGCGGCCCGGATCGGTTCACGACCCAAGCGCACGGTCCGATCGCTGGTGCGGCCACTGATTTACTTGATGCTCATCATGGCGTTTTTCGCCACAATCAGCGGGTTCGCGGGGTTCGTGCTGGCGAAGAACAAGATGATTACAATCGCCCCGCACCTCGCGGAGCAAGTGCCTCGCCACAAACATGCCGCATACCTCGCGTGCTTCTTCGCGCACACGGCCAGTTACTGGGTCGGCTTCATCGGCGGCGGGATTCAGATTGCGATCGTGTGGATCTCCCGCCGCTGGCTCCGACCCGTTAAACCCCGCCCGTGATTTCCTTCAGCGCTGCGACCAACTGGTTGATGTCGTCGGTCGTGTTGAACGGGCCGGGGCTGACGCGCACGAGGCCGTCCGGGAAGCTGCCGACGGCGCGGTGAATGTACGGCGCACAATGCAAGCCGGGGCGGATGGCGATGTCGAAGGCTTGGTCGAGGATGCCGCCGAGTTCGGGCGCCGGCAGCGCTTCGTGTCGGAAGGAGATGGTCCCGACACGGCGGGTCGGGTCGAGGTGGCCGAAGAACTCGAACCCGGCGGGTTCGAGTTCGCCGCGCAGTTGGTCGCACAACCGCACGTCGTGTTCCCGCAGCACGTCCGGCGTTTTTGCTTCGACGAAATCCAAACCGGCGATCATCCCGACGATTCCCAGCACGTTCGGCGTACCGCCTTCGAGGAAGTACGGGTACTCCTTCGGTTGCGTCGGCGACGACGAATCTCCACCCGTTCCGCCTTCGCGCCACGGCTGTACTTTGGAGCGCGGGCTGACGTACAGCGCCCCGGTGCCGGTCGGCCCGAACAAGCACTTGTGCCCCGGAAACGCGAGCAAATCAATGTGCATTGCCTGGATGTCGATCGGCACCACGCCAACGGTTTGGGCCGCGTCCACGAGGAACAACACGTTCTCAAAGGTGCGACAAATCCGCCCGATCTCCGCGATCGGTTGCACGGTGCCCAGGACGTTGCTGCCGTGCGTGACGGCGACGAGCCGCGTCTTCCCGGTGATGGCCGCTTGGATGGCAGCCGGGTCGATCGTCCCCGTGGCGTCGGCGGTCACCCGCGTCAGCGTAATGAACCCCGCCTCTTGCATCGCCATGAGGGGACGGCTGATGCTGTTGTGTTCCATGTTGCTCGTGACGACGTGGTCGCCTTCAACTAGGACACCCTTCATCGCCATGTTCAGCGCGTCGGTGCAGTTCAGCGTGAAAACGAACCGCTCCGGGGATTTGCCGTTGAAGAAACGGTTGAGCCGATGGCGCGCATCGGCCAGCGCGTGCTCCGACGCCAACGCCATTTTGTGCCCCGCCCGCCCCGGATTGGCCAACGACGTTCGGGCAAACGTGTCCATCGCCACGTACACGCCTTCCGGCTTCGGAAAACTCGTGGCGGCATTATCCAGATAAATCACAGGAGGAACTCACGAACAGGAAGCGAACCTAACTCTTGACCGCGAAGCACGAGTGGAACATCAGTTTCGATGGCGTAATTCTGTTGCATTTTATATGTAGGGTTTTGTCCACCACGTGGCAGTGTGAACACCTCGACCCGTTTTTCGAGCAAGTTCACCACCCAATACTGCGGAATCTTGGCAGCCGCATACATCATCAACTTGATTGTTTGGTCGAAAACAAGCGATGTATCCGCAATTTCAATAACTAATGCAACATCTTTCGGTGTCGGGTGAGTATCACGATACTTTTTCCCCAGACCGACTGCGATGAACAGGTCCGGTTCGGGTTCACTCGTGGTCAACGTGATCGGGTCTTGGCAACCGACAACCCAAGCATCATCGGTGAAAATCCGCCCCAGTAGGCGGTTCAAAATGCGAACGCAATTGGCATGTTGAGGGTTGATTGTCATCTTATCAACGATCCACCCGTTAATTAGTTCGAGACGATCGTCCTCACCGAAAATGCCGCCTGCGATCATCTCATGGTAGCACGACACACTAAACCGCGCAATATTCTCCGGCGGCTTAAGTTGCCTTGGGACTCGCTGCTTTTTCTGGATCGTTGGCATCATACTAACCTGTTCGCAGGGATGGTCGCCGTATCTGCATACGGCGACTAACAGTCATACAACTTGTTAGAACCATTCTTTCTTGCCGACTTGGTAGGTTTGGTAGAAATCCTCGTCCGACTTCGTCAGGTAAATAATGCCTTCCACGAAGCCGATGATACCCAAAGTGCCGAACGAGCAAACACCCAGCACCAACTGAATGATACCGGGCGTGGTGTAGCCCAAGTAAAACTTATGCGCCCCCAGCCAACCCAACACAATCCCCAGCACGCCCGCGATGACCTTCTTGTTTTCCGGCTTCGTTTCCATGTTAAACCTCGATCAAACGTCCAAGTGAAACGTGCCCTTTCGTTCAGGCACCGCGTCGGCATGATGCCGGTTCCGGGCGAATTAGCAAGTGAATAATTAGGCCGTGTTGATTGAAGGCGGGTCAACGACGGCGGCCTGAAAATCTCATTTGAGCCAGATCATTGTTGCGGCTAGCAAGACCATCCCCAGAAAGTT
>JAYVXO010000239.1:0-67738 GCA_043785105.1 Fimbriiglobus sp. | reverse complement strand
CGGAATTCCCCGCGAAATGCTGGCGGATAATGTTGATGCAGCATTCTTCCGTCCGGTTGACGCGGAGAAACTCCCCGGCAACTTGTTTCAACGTGGCTCGCCCTTCGACTAATTCCGTCAGGATCGCGTCTTTGAAAGCCATTCGTTCCACAACAATTTTTTGGCGCGCTTCGAGACTGATGCGTTGCTGATTCAACTCCACATCGTCGCATTCCAAGCTCATATCGTACAGGCCGTCGGCATGGGCCGATTGTTCGGGGTTCATGAAATAAATGCCGAACGCAACAAGCAACATAGCGGGGTAAGCCAACCAACGAGTTTGAAAACGGAGCATTGTTCGACCTCAAAATCCGTGCGGCACCCGTCTCGTGACTTACGGCCACGAGTGGTACAACAATCACAAGAGTGGGTCGGACCAAGGGAGTGTCCCGCACCAGTTGCGGGGCAAGGTCCGGAGCATCGGGTTCAGCACGATCGCGCTTCAAGTAGCCGATCGCGTGAAAACGGTGGGAGTTCCGTTCGGTCAACAACAGCAATGGCTTCGGCCATCGCTATCACTAGGAGGGTAGGTAACGTCATCCTGACATCACCATACATAGAGCAAACTTGGCACCAGTTCCGTGAAAGTTTTGTGATCGATCGTAAGTCGTTGCTGGGTAAGCATTAAAACCGCTGTTCACAAGACCTTCACGCCACAGGATTGCCTGCAAAGTGGGCAACGCTCGCTTCTACCACGTCATGATTCCAGACGTGCGACCCTACAGATTACCCATTCGGTTGCAGCCAAGGTCCGGATGCCGATCGCACGGCGAAATCTCATTCCACTACAACAACATCAAACCCCGCACGGTTCCCGCAGGTATCGCTCATGAGTGTTGACGTGACGCAGTCCTCACCCCGTTCTCATTGGGCCAACACGGACACGTTGCGTGTGGCGGCGTACTGGGTGATGATCGTGGCCGGGTCGTGGTGGGTGCTGGGGCAACTGGCAATGGTGTTACGGCCACTGCTGTTGGCGGCGTTTTTAGGGTACGTGCTGATGCCGTATTACCGACGCTTGAACCGGAACCTGTCCGCGCCTATCGCCATTGGGTTGTTGGCCGGGCTGACGACCCTAATCCTCGTGGGGTTGTCGCTAGCGGTGTACAGCAGTCTGTTGGGTTTGAAAGACGATTTGCCGGCCTTGCGAGAATCCGCAATCACAATCGCCCGCAACTTCAAGGACATGGTTCAACAGTACATCCCCATGTTGGCCAACCGGATCCTGGAAGGAAAGTCGATCGAGGCCCAAGTCGGCGACCTCGTGACCGAAAGCACGGTGCGGGGCGTGAACGTGGCCGCAGGGGTGTTGCTCGAAGCGGCGACGGCGGGGCTGTACCTGTTGTTCTTGCTGCTAGAATCCGCCCGCTTCCCGGACCGCATCCGCACGGCTTACCCCCACGAGCAAGCCGAAAACATTTTGAACATCGCGGGGCGGATCAACTCCGCGATTATCAGCTACTTGAAGGCGAAGGTGTTCGCCAGTTTTATGCTCGCGTTGCCGGTCTGGATTGTGCTGATGGTTTTCGGCGTGAAGTTCGCGTTGTTGTGGGCGATCCTCACGTTCCTGTGCAACTTCATCCCGTACCTCGGGAGCGTCGTGGCCTATTCATTGCCCGTTGCGTTCGCGTTTTTGCAACACGAATTGGGCTACAAGCCGATCTCGGTCGCGGTGCTGTTGCTCGCCTGTCACATCGCGGTCGCATCGCTAATCGAACCGACGATCATCGGCCGCGCCGTCGGCATCAGCCCCCTCGTGATCCTCGCCGCGCTGTCCATGTGGGGCCTACTGTGGGGCCTACCGGGGATGTTCCTCGCCGTGCCGCTCACCGTGGTGCTGAAGATTATCTTCGAGAACATCGAAGTCACCCGCCCGATGGCAAGGCTACTCAGCGGCGGGTGAGCGGACCGCGTATGGAGGATGATTCCACGTTTTTTTGGTTTTCGGCCCTGAAGGGGCCGTTCTGTCAGCCCAGGGCCATGCCCTGGGAACGATTGAAGGGACGGTTCATTCGGTTGGATGTCAACGGGAATGAACGGTCAAAATAGGGCTAAAAACACGATCGTTGCCAGTTCCCCCAGGGCATGGCCCTGGGCTGACAGAACGGCCCTTTCAGGGCCGAAAACCAAAAATCCCGCATGCCCGAAAAGGTTACCAAACCCATCGCTCATCAATCCGGGCCGCGTACCGACGAGGCCACTTCGTCGCGGTAGAAGTCGCGGAGCTTGGCGTGGAGGTCCGGACTCAGGTCGGGGAGGTCGCTGACGGCGGCGTTGGCGTGGGCTTGGGCGGCGTTGCGGGCGCCGGGGATGATCGTGCTGACGGCGTCGAACCCGAGGCACCACTTCAGCGCGACCTGGGCCATCGTGTAGCCGGCGGGCACGAGGGGGCGGAGTTTCTCGGTGATCGCTAAGCCGTTCTCGAAGCCGAGGCTGGCGAACGTTTCGCCGACGTTGAACTTCTCCCCGTTGCGGTTGAAACTGCGGTGGTCGTTGGCGGCAAACGTCGTCTGCGGCGTGTACTTCCCGGCGAGCATCCCGGACGCGAGCGGCAACCGGACGATGATCGCCACGCCCTTTTGCTTCGCTTCGTCGAAGATCGCGGTGATCGGCGTTTGGCGGTAGATGTTGAAGATGATTTGCAACGACGCGCACCCCGGTTGCGCCAGACACAGTTTGGCTTCGGCGGTCGATTCGACGCTCGCCCCCCAGCGCTGAATTTTGCCTTCCTGCTTCAACTGTCGTAGCACCTCGAAGACCTCGCCGCGTTCGAGAATCGGTTGCGGCACGCAGTGGAGTTGCGTCAGGTCGAGCGATTCCACCCCGAGGCGCCGCAACGAATTCTCCGTGTGCTGCCGCATGTTTTCCGGCGTGCAATTCCCTGGCAGCCCCGGCGTCGGGAACCGCCCGAGCTTGGTGGCAATGAAGAGATTGCGTGGCTTCTCCTTCAAGAATCGCCCGACGAGTTCTTCGCTACGCCCCGCTCCGTAAACGTCCGCCGTGTCCAGGAACGTCGTCCCCGCATCGACCGCCGCCCGGAGCGTGCCGAGGGCCTCGTCGTCCGAAATGTCCCCCCACTGATCGCCCCCCAACTGCCAACACCCCAAACCCACCTCGGAGACGCGAACCGAATCACCGCCGAAAGCACGCAGTCGCATGGGAGAACTTCCTGAACGAGAGGGAAAATCGAGATGCCATCATCATGCTTGCGACGGGGCAACCGGGCAAGGGTTCGGCTGTTCCGTGGGCTGCGTCGATGGTAGAATCCACGTAACACCAAGGGGGAAATCCCGATGTCGTCAATGCTAGCAAACCGGATCGACGTTCGACATTACTACGAAATTGCAGCCGAAGAGTATTGCAAGTCGTTGCCGTTGGAGCACTTCATGGAGCACACGTCGCAAAGTCGGCAACGCGCTATCACGGTCGCCAGCCTCGGTTTGGTGGAGGCGGTGCGGCCCGATTTTCACGTGTTGAGCGAACTGCTGATTCAGTATCCGATCTCGAAAACTGACGTGAAGGCAGTCGGGCGGGTCTGCCCGGACAACTTCGTCGTGATCCGCGATCGCCCAGTTGGACCGTGCGGCAGTTTCAACACGCCGTTTGAAGAATCGAAACCGTTCTGGGTTCTGGAGTACGTCTCCGAGGGAAACCAACGCAAAGACTACGTCGATAACATGACGCGGTACGGGCGCGACCTTCAAGTGCCATACTACATGCTGTTCGAGCCGCAAAAGCTGCGGCTCACGTTGTACAAACTCGGCACAACAACCCGCAAGTTCAAGCAAGTGCGACCCAACGCAGAGGGGCGGTTCGCAATCCCGGAACTGGACATCGAAATGGGCTTAGTGGACGATTGGGTGCGATTCTGGTTCCGGGGCAAGTTGTTACCGCTGCCGGTAGAAATGGTCGCCGCGTTGGACGAATCGAAAAAAGAAACCCGCAAAGCTCATCATGATACCCGCGTGGCAGTAGAAGCCGCACGTGTCGCGGAAGAAGCCGCACGAGCCGCCGAAGATGCCACACGAGCCGCCGAAGAAACCGCACGAGCCGCCGAAGAAGCCGCACAGCGTGAACGGGACGCACGAGAAGTGGCAGAGCGTGAAGTGGCTAAATTGCGCGCGGAACTTGCGGCGATTCGCAAGGGGCATTAGCACTTCAACACCAATCGTAACACTTGCGGTTTGCAGTTGTACCGCAGGGGTTCTTTGCCGCTCAGGCCACGGTTCACGGCCATGATGGTGCCGTTTTCGTCGAAGACGCCTTGGTCGAACCGGCGGCTGTAAATACTCGGCACGAAGATGGAGCCGATGAGCGGTAAGCGGATTTGCCCGCCGTGAACGTGGCCGCATACCATCAGCCCGATCCGGTGCCGTTGGCCCCAATAGAAGTTGTCCGGGGAGTGCGACAGGCAGAGTCGAAACCCGGCGTCCGGCATCTGGCTCAGGTCCGGTGGCGGCACGAACCACGGCCCCTCTTGGCCGATCATCACGCACGCCTCGCCGCGAATCGTCGCGGCTTGCCAGCCGTTGCCCAGCATCTTGTACCCGGCGTCGGTCAACTCTTTGCGCACTCGGGCCGGGTCGTGGTGGTGATCGTGATTGCCGAGGATGGCGAACTTGCCTTCGGTCGCGTTCAATCGCCCCAAAATGGGCGTGATCCATTCGTGGTGCGTGTCGGTGTCGAGGTAATCCCCGCCGAGTAGTACCAAGTCGGGCACCGGCGCCGCAAGAAGTGTGTCCATGACCGCATCAAAAAACACACGACTCGGCGTGCCGTGGAAGTGCAAGTCGGAGAGGACCAGTACCGTGAGGCCGTCCCACGCGGGCGGCAAGTGCGGCACCTTCAGCGTGAGTTCGGTGAAGTCCACGCGAAAGACATCGCTCCCCGGCAACCGTGGGAGCCATGACCACTTCCCGTTACCAATCGCGGCGGGGCCGAGTTGCTTCCAGTAGTCGACGGTGTAGGTGTGTTCGCTCAGCACAGATGATGGCGTTGGGCGCATCAGCCGCCCGATGGTGATGATCGGGAACCCCACCCCGCCAATCACGCAGCACAAGCCGATGTACACTTGGTTCAAAAGTGGGTGGGCAAACTGGTCGGCCAGCCAAATTTCCAGTGGGAACCCGGCAATCACGAGGCCGCACCAAAGGCGGTACGGCTTGAGGAACCACTTCGGAATCGGGCGGCCGTACAGGTTATTTAGCGAATAGGTCCACAGGCACGCATGACCCACCCACCCGACCGTGAACCAGACGGCGAACATCATGCCAGCTTCCCGTTCACAACGGGGAGCACCGACGGAGTTGTCTCCAGCACGGCTTTCACGATTTGGTCCTGCCGGAAGGGTTTGAACAGGACGTATTGCATCCCGTCCGCGCGGGCTTTCACGATGGCGTGGGCGGAGTCGTACCCGAAGCCGGTGGTCATCGAAATCTTCACCGACGGCCGCGCCGCTTTGAGTCGCCGGTAAGCGTCGTAGCCGCCCATATCAGACGGTTTGTTGTCGAGCAACACGGCATCAAATGGAATGCACGCCATGAGTGCGATGCCTTCGGTCGCAGTGGCCACCGTCTCCACACCGGCTCCGAGTTGGCCGAGCAACAAGTGGGCGGACCGGCGAATCCGTTCTTCGGCTTCGACGACCAGCACCCGCGTGCCGGCCAACGGCATCAGGTGGTCCGTGTTCAAGAGTTGGTCCACGTTCAGGTCACGGCCCACTTTGCGGATGCTGTCCTTCACCTTGCGGGCACCCAGCAGAATGCGCCGTAACAGTGCCGCCGCTTCGTCGTCTTGTGTGCCGAGTTTTTGGAGCAACACTGCAGCACTGGCCAGGACATCATCGACGGGAATGGCAATCTCGCGGTTGATGAGATCGAGTGATTGGTTGGCGGTGCAGCTTTGTTGGGCGTTGAGCAGATCGAGCGTGTGAAGTGCGGTTGCGATTTCTTTGCTGAACAGTTCGGTGAATTGCAAATCCTCCGCCCCGAAGCCACTGACACGCGGACTTTCCACGTTCAGCGTGCCGACCACTTCATCGTGATACTTCAATGGCACCGTCATCGAACTCCGCGCCCCCGTTGCCCCTTCGAGGTAAAGCGGGTCGGACGCGGTGTCCATACACAAGTAACTTTGGCCGGTCGCCGCCACATACCCCGTCACCCCGTTGCCCTGTTCTCGGGCGTACAACACTCGCCGGGCGGCCACGTCCGTCATGCCATCTTCCAGGAGCGGATGGAGTTCCCCGGTTCGCCGATCGAGCAACCGCACTTCAATGATGTCGTACCGCAGCAGGTCGTGGATGTACCGGCGCAGATTTTGCTTGAGCAGTTCGATCCGCGTCGGGATGTTCATTTCCGCGAGTTGGTCCGGGTCGAGATCGGCGAGTTCCCGACCGGCTTGGTGAAGGGCGTCGAGCTTGCGTTGTTGTTCGACTTCCGGCGTCACGTTCCGCACGATGACGACTTGCTGATCCACCGTCCCCGCGTGATTCAAAACGGGTTGAATCGCGGCATCCAAATAGGGCTGCTCGACGTTAGCAGGCCGATAAAGCCGGAACGAGACGGCGCCCCCACGCCGCGCCACGGAGAACGGGTCGGGGACATCCGAAGCTAACGTGGTCGCCCCAAGGGCTTCCATCAACGCCCGCCCGATTGGTTCGACGGGACAAAGATTCCGCATCGCCGAGTTGACCCACGTGATGGCGCCAGCGGGGTCGAGAACCGCCACGCCTTTGTCGATGTGATCGAGAACGACTTCGTCGCGCCGCTGTGCCGCAAAAACCTGTCGGACAACTTCGGGGTCCGCTAATACCGCGTGGAAGGGTTCCGCCAAAAGCTGTTCGACGGCAGCGATGGCATCGGGTACCACGACGCCATCAACAGCCGATAGCCACCCCGCAAGAGGCGCAGGCGGCTGGCCTATTATCAAGATCCGCGGTCGGGTTTCCACAATCGCTCCGCCACAAACAACGGGCATGTCTTCAGTGTGAACCGCAATTATAGCCGAAAACACCGCAAGAACTCAAGCAAACCCCGACCGAGAGTTAGCAAATACCAGAAACTCGAGATTTAAGCCATTCTTTCTGGCACTCAGTCTTCACCGGGTTTTCGGCCCTGAAAGGGTCGTGCTGTCAGCCCAGGGCCATGCCCTGGGACCGGGCAGCAGTAGGTTTTTCGGCCCGTTCAGGACGGTTCACGCCGGTGGCATCCAACCGAATGAACCGTCACTTCCAAGTTCCCAGGGCATGGCCCTGGGCTGACAGCACGACCCTTTCAGGGCCGAAACCCATGACAAATCATTTGCACGAAAAATTCGCCAGACCCTTCGTTCGTTATGCGCAGGTTTTCCTGTTGCCCCGTGGGGCGAAGCCGCTACAATTCTAGTTCCTAAACTTGGGCTTGGCCTGAGACTGCACTGATTTTTTTAAGAGGTACGCCGTGGCACACAAGAAGGGCCAAGGCTCGGTCAAGAACGGTCGGGACTCGAACGCCCAACGTCGTGGGATCAAAGCCTACGCGGGTGAATCGGTTCAGGTTGGCAGTATAATCGTGCGGCAATGTGGGACCAAGTTCCACCCTGGCCGCAACGTGAAACGTGCCAAAGATGACACCCTGTTCGCCATGTGCGTCGGGACCGTTTACTTTGACCAGCAAAGCCGACGTGTGAACGTCAAGCCTGTGGACCAGCCGGTTGCGGTCTGACGCAGAACCAGTCAGGAGCCGTGCCGACATCAGAAACCAGGGGGCAAAACCCCTGGTTTCTGTTTGACGCTGCGCTTCGGACACTTTGAGGAATGGCCATGTCTCCACCCGATCAACCCGCCGGCGAGCACCTTCCGGAACTGACACCGTCACCGGAACAACGGGCGGAGCGAATTGCCGAAATCGCGGGACTGCCCACGAAGTTACGGGTAACGGTGGCGGGCCTGGACCATTCGCAACTCGACACGAAGTACAAGAACTGGACCATCCGCCAAATCGTTCACCACCTCGCCGATAGCCACGCCAATGCCTACGTCCGGTTCCGCCTTACGTTGACGGAAGAAACCCCGACGATTAAGCCTTACGACGAAACCAAGTGGGCCGAACTGCCTGATGCCAAGACGGCTGACGTTGAAGTGTCGTTGGTATTGTTGGAGTCGTTGCACAGCCGGTGGGTGCAACTGTTACGCACCCTGACGGACGCCGATTTTACGCGGGCTTACCTCCATCCGGCCAAGAACAAATCGTTCACCCTCGCTGAAGCCATCGGCCTGTACGCCCACCACGGTCGGCACCACACCGCCCAAATCGCCTGGCTTCGCGCCCAGCACGGTTGGGGCGCGTAGTTACGGCATTTCGTTATCATTCCGCCGGTTTTTGTTAGCCCGACGCGCCAGCGAGCGAGGGGTCGGGACGGCCCCGCCCCGGTCCGTCTTGGTACGGCGTGGAGTTCGTTTCGGCAGACCCCTCGCTGGCGCGTCGGGCTAACCGGAACGCAACAATGAAACTGAAAATGTTCTACGGGTTGTCCCAAACCAACACGACGCGGCTGACGGGGCCGGGCAGGCGGAGTTTCGTCATCGGGATCGGGTCGAACAATTCTTTGTCACCTTCGATGTGCAACATGGACGGAATGATGCGAAAGCCGGGTTGGTAGTGGAAGCTCAGCACCACTTCGCCCGCTTCGTTCGGGGTCACATCGGCAAGGACAATTTTGCGTCGGTCGGCGCGTTCCAGGGTGGCGGTACCACTCAGAATGAACGACGGCTTGCGATCAAGCACGAACAGGACCACATCTCCACTTTCGCGGAACTGGGCCACGGCCCTGGCTCCGGGGTAATTCGCCCACCAACTGATGGCAGCGGGAGTTCGGCAGAGAACCCAGCCGACGTTGTACCGCTGTACGAACTCGTCACGTTCCAGACTCGTCCATTCCGCAAGCGCGCGACCGTTGAGCTTGCCGTTGCGGAATCCACAGTACGAGTGCTCCACGTTGGCGTCCGGGTCCAGGCCACCCAGGTACGCGCGGTCAGTCAGCACGGGTAGCAACGCGGTCCAGTTCCAACCCGGCTTGGTCAGGCTGTCCGGTTCTTCCAACAAGATGCGTGCTTCGGGCGTGGTGTATTTCGTGATCGCGGCGATGAACTCTCGGCGTTCGTCGTTGAGACCCAAGGGGAGGGGTGTCGGCGCGTACACGCCCAGCACACCCGCCAGGAGTGGAAGCGCCGCGACAACGGCGACGACCGCGTTGCCAAATTGTGCCTGCGACCACCACCGTGATAACAGGCACGCGGATGGGATCATCAACACGCCCACCACGAACGACGCTGCCCGTTCGGCGTGCAAGACTTTCAGCATCGGAATGGCTTGCCCCAGTCGGGCCACGATGACCGCGAGCACGACCGTGGAAAGCAGCACCCCGCCGCACACCCGACGGCCCGCACCCATCATCGACCCAATGCCTGCTAGTCCAAAAAGCACGATGGACCAACTCAACCAGTCGGTGCCGAACAGGCTGAAGTAATCGTCGATCGTGCCGAGCAGCGTGAACCAACAGGGGAGTTGCGACAAGTCATCGACGGTCGGTGAACGCAGCCACCAGAATTTCACCCAGTCCGTCAGCCACCACAAATTCGGCACCAACCCGGCGATGAACACGCCGACTTGCCCGAGGTGCCACGCCAACCCATGTCGCGGTGCGACGATCACATAATACGCAATCCCGACCGGAAACAGCCCCAGCCACATGACTGGCTGGGCGTACCACCCGACCACCGCCGACCCGGCCAAAATGCACCACGTGAGCGGCCCCGGTTCGGAGGCATACCGGGGTAGGCCGCAGATGAAAATCAGCCCCGTCAACCCCGCAATCAGCAGATCGAGATTGCCCGCTGCCAGCATCGTTTGCACTGGCGCCGACCACCAGACCAGACACCCCCCCGCACTCGCCAAGACCACGCCGGTTGGGGACAACCCGACACACCAAGCAGCCAACGCGAACGCCAACGGCGCCAACACGCACACCCCGAACAGCCCGAGTTTGTACGCGGCGGGATCAAACGTTTGGCCCGTCCACGCCAGGAAAAACTCGGCGGGTCGGCAGCCGCCGTCGAACACTGGCGTCTTGGGGTAACCCGCCTGAAACGCGGGGTCGTAACAGGCCGTGCCGTACCGTTCACGGAACGTCGCCGCCCCGAGCGACCCGTGGTACAAGTGCAACGGGTGCCGACCGCTTATGATTGGCCGCGCGTCGGTTAACCCGGTCATCGCGTCCCGCTCGCCGAACAACGGCAACGCCAACTTGGCCTGACCCAGCACGACCACTGCGACCGCAATCAGCCACCAATACGGCGAAGCCAGAATCCGCGTCGCTGAACCGTCCATGACCCGCACTTCCTTACAATGACCAAAGGTAGCAGAATCTACCCCGCCACGAAACCGCCAGTCAAGCCGAGGACGGCGATGGTGTCGTTGCGGCTTCCTTGGGAGGTTGATGTTGGCCATCACAACAAACGTCTACGCGGACCCGGTTGAAGTCACCAACCGGGAGGACTGCTGGTTCTACCACACAATCGACGTGCCGGGGGTTGGCACCATACCGGGGGAATGGGATCTCCGCGCCGGCGTGGACGACTACCTTGGCAAGGTGCCGTTCGCGGGGAAGCGGGTGCTAGAGTTGGGCACCGCCAGTGGGTTCCTCTGCTTTGAAATGGAGAAACGTGGCGCGGCGGTCGTGGCGTTCGACGTGGCACTCGGTGCGCCGATTGATGTCCTCCCGCTCGCGTCGCATCCGGATTTGAGCGGGTTGATACGGGATTTGCGGGCAGCGGGCAGTCTCCTGGATCGGCTGCACAACTCCTTTTGGTTCTGCCACCGCCTACTCGGTTCCCAGGCCAAAGTGGTTTATGGCAACGTCTACGACCTCCCGGCGGAGATCGGGCCGGTCGATGTCGCCACCTTCGGCAGTATCTTGCTCCACTTGCGTGACCCCTTCTTGGCACTGGCCAACGCGGCCCGGTTGACGCGCGAAACGATCATCGTGACCGACCTCCTGCACGACAACGAGTGGGATGCCCGCATCGTCGGGAGCGAAGATGTCCCCTCAACCCCGGTGCCATCACCGCGTAAACGGACCCTGAAGGAACGTGCCGTGGGCCGGTTGAAACGGATCGCACGGGCAATCCTCGGTCGCCCCGATATGGTCGTGGTGATGCCTACCATGAAGCCTGCTCCATCTGTCCCCGCAATCGTGTTTCTGCCGAACTTTGCCGACCCGACGTTGGTCCACCGCATGAACTCGTGGTGGCAGTTCAGCCCGGCCGTCATTCGTCAAATGCTCGGCGTCCTTGGGTTCGAGGACGCCACCACGACCACGCATTCGCACACCTTCCACTATCAAAGTGGCGCCCACACGATTCGACTGTTCACCGTGGTCGCGCGCCGAACCCGACCGTTGCCGCAGCGCAGTGACGGCCCTTATCCGTGGCATTGACTGCAATTTCGG
Source organism: Fimbriiglobus sp. (assembly GCA_043785105.1). GTDB lineage: Bacteria > Planctomycetota > Planctomycetia > Gemmatales > Gemmataceae > Fimbriiglobus. Next base: position 56,212 of record JAYVXO010000239.1, on the reverse strand, counting down.
GTACAGTACAAGCCGGTTCGCCTGGAATCTAGAAATCGACAGTTCGACCCCCGGAGACATGATGCGTCACCTCTTCACGATCCTTGCTAGCCTGTGTGCGTTCGTCGGGACTCTGGCGGCACAAGAGCCGATTGTTGTTGCGAAGCCCGAGGCGTTCAAAACGCTGGTGAACCCGAACTGTTCGCATTGCGTGGATGAAGCAAAACGGCGGGCGAGCGAGCTGCGCGATAGTGACCCGGTGTTGTGCTGGACCCGTGGCTACTCCGACGGCGGCGCGATTCCGATTCGCTTCTTCTTGAACCCGTACCGCGTGATTTCGGACAGCTATGGCGTGTTCGTCTACGACCCGGAGGCGGGATATGCGCGCGGCTTCACGGCGTCTTATGACTTCACGTTCCACGGCTGGCGTAACGGCATCATGGTGATGAAACACAAGGACGGGACGCTTTATTCATGCTTATCCGGGGTTGCATTCGATGGCCCGCGCAAAGGGGACCGCTTGACGCCAATCCCGACTGTCACGACTACGTGGGGTAAGTGGATGACCGACTACCCGAACGGCGTAGCGTACAAGATGTTCGACAAGTACACCCCAGTCGAAATTGCCACGACCGAGAACCAAGATTCGGTTAACTCACGCGGCAAAGCCGATCCGCGATTGAAGGCGGACGAACTAGTCCTCGGTGTGCGTGTCGGCAACAAAACGAAAGCCTATCCGCTGTCCCGTTTCACCAGCAACAAGATTCACCCGGACACCGTGGGTGATCAGAAAATCGCGGTGTTCCACAAGGTCGGCAGACTCAGCACTACGACCGCGTTTCGCCCGGTTGCGTCGCAGCCCCGCAAGTTCGTCGCACCCGACCCGAATGCGGCGGGCGTGTCACCCCCGAACCCAGGCAAGCCGCTGCCGGATGGCGTTGACGTGGCGCCGAAGCCCGTTGATTTCGGCAAAGAGGCCGAGTGGGATAGCGTCGGGCGGGCGAAGACGGGGTGGACGCTGGAACCCGTCGATTCGGTCGTGTGCAAGTGGTTCGCGTGGGCGGCGGAGAACCCGGACACGGCGATCTACGAGGAACCCGGCAAGCCACTGGACGCCAACAAGAAGGTGAAAGAAGTTGCCGGTACCGCCGAATTTTTGCGACTGCTGCCGAAGCCGTTCGGCGTGGTGAAAGCCGTCGATGCGAAGAACCGCACCATCACGCTGTTGCTGGACGGCGACGCAACCGCGAAGGTGTGGCCCGTGGAACCGGATGCGGAGATCAAAATCGCGGGGTGGTGGGGGCGGCTCGACCAATTGCAACCCGGCCAGCGGGTGTGGACGTGGCTCAAACTCGACCGCCAGAAGAACCCGACTGCCGTGGTCATGCTCGCGGACGAACTCTCCGAATTCGACTTTCACGGCGTGTTGAAGGAAGGCGCCAAACCGCTGTTCACGAATGAACAAATCGACGCCAAACGCACCACGCAAAAAGCCGCGCTCCGCAAACGCTGGGAAGCCGACGGCCTGCCCGGCACGCTGACCGTACACCACGTGTTTAGCGGCGAACTCGAAGTGCTTCTCGACCACGAAGCAATGCGATGGGGCCGATCACTGAACCTCGGCGACGTGGTGTTTCTCAACGTCGATGCCCCGATCAAAGGCATCGTGAAGTCCGTCGCCGCGTGGCGAGAACGCACCGTGGTGCGGCTGGTCGTCGGCGAACTGGAATCGTCCGAATTGAAAAGCGGCCAACGCCTCGGCTTGAAAATGACGGCCCCAAGTGCCGAAGTCGAGAACTCCCTCTACCCGCCCGACCTGGGCCGCCCGCGCACCCCCACCGAACGCGCCGAGTGGTTCCTGGCCAGCATCTACTGCGTCTGCCCCGTCGATAAAAACATCTGCACCGGCAAGTTCTACACGCTCGCCAGTTGCAACCCCAACGGTTGCGGCAGCCCCGTCTTCACCCGCCGCGACATCCAAAAGGGGATCGACGAAGGCAAATCCGACAAAGCCATCTGGGACGAACTCGCCAAGGACCGCGGCGAGTGGATGACGAAACCGCATCTCAATCCGTGAAGTAGTGGATAGTGGACAGTGGACAGTGGATAGCAAAGCAAAGTACGATTTTCTTCTTCTCCACTCTCTCCACTCTCTCCACTCTCCACGCTCCACGCTCCACTTACTTCGCTTTTTTCGCCGCAATGCTGAGGCCCTTGGCGATGAGTTCGTGGACGGTGGCGGCATCGTGTTTGGCGAGGATGCTGAACGCCACGGCCAGCACTCGTTTCGTGTCGGAGACGCCGATCTTCTGTTTGTCGGTGTCCGCCAGTTTGGCCACTTCGTTGTAAAAATCAGTCAGGTTCATCGCAAATCCTCCGGTTCGGGGCGAGAGAACGATCCCGGCATGGCCGAGCATTCGCAATTATGGCCACACAATCAGTTTCCTGGTGCATGTTTACTTCGGAAGCGTGTGGCAACAAGGTTGGGTTATTGCGCGATTTTAACGGACGGTTTGGTTGTAGCGGACAACTCATACCCCCACCCGAAAAACTCAGGCGGGGCACGAAGTGCGGATGAGAATCGGACTGAATTTTTGCCCTCTTAACAATCATTGCGAAAACTTGAACTAGAGTTGCAACGGGTATGACGAGGGTTTGCAGACTCGTCGTCGATTCACCCGCCCTTGTTGCCAACACTGTCTTTCGGGACCGTCGCCATGATCCGTTGCGCCAACTGTTCCCATGAACACACAGTCGCGTCCGATACTTGTTCCCACTGTGGCCAAGCGCTCCCCGCCGAACACGAGGCCGAACTCGAGGCACCGGCGTTCGACACGCCAACGGTTCACGCGAAGGTTGAAGCCGAAAGTGGCACGATTTCTTTTGAACACGCCTACGGGACCATGAATACGGAATCCGCGTCGTCGTTCATGAGCATCCTCGAAAAGCACGCGCCCGCCGCTCCGAAGCAAGGGCTGATCGACGCGGCGTTAGCGCGGAACACCGACACCCCCGCACCCGCCATTAACAGCGGTCCGGTCACCTTACCGCAATCGCACATTGAACAGATTCGCAACAAACTCAAGCAGGCGGCGGCGATCCAAAACGCGGAGCCGATGCCCAGGTCGGCCGTCACGGAGACGATTGACACAGCCCCCTTGGGATTGGTCGCATCCAATCGAATTCCCCACGACAATCCCGCGATCGGCGACGCCAATGACGCCGGCGAAAATTTGACCCCGACGGTAGCGATTCGACCGCAAATGGTGGTCGTCCGGGGCGAACGGTTGGACGTCGCCTACCCGATCTTGAAGGGCAAAAACTTCATCGGTCGCATGGCGGATCAACCCGTCGATATTGATCTCGAAAGCCAGGAGCCGGTCGAACGCATTTGGACGTCGCGCCAACACGCCGTCGTGACCTACGAAAACGGCGCGTTGGTCCTCGAAGACCTCGCCAGCCTGAACGGGACGTTCGTGAACCGAACCCGGTTATACCCCGGCCACGCGAAAATGCTCCAACCCGGCGACATCGTGCAAATCGGCACCGTGCAAATGCGGCTGACGATTGAATAGCCGACTGGTTTACGGCCCGCTCAGGATTTGCCGTTCAATGTCCACGCCGACGAGTTCGGACCAGGCTTGTTGGAGCCGCCGCAAGATTGGGCCGGGCCACGGGATGTCATGCTCCGAATGGGTTGTCGTGATTCGGCGCACACCGGCTAGCCCAAACCCGGAGCCAGTCAGTAGCACCTCGGTGATGGTGGGATCCGTTATCATTTCGTGGAACGCCACGCGCTCTTCAACAAACACCACGCCGATTTTTTCGCACAGGTCGCGCACCACGCTTAAGCTCACGCTTTCCAAAACCGACCCCTTCATGGGACGAATCACCCGATTCTCGCGCACCACGAGCAGGCTGCCAATGGCCGTATCCGCAACGCCGTTTTGATCGAGTAACACCGGCAGGGCCGTGGGATCGGTCGTCGCATTTTGTGCCAGCCACCAGTGCAACCGGCTGCGGTGTTTCACGTGGTTCGGCACGATCCCACCAGACGGGTGCAACCCGGCGACGGCCAGCGTGACCCCGTCCGTAAAAAACCGCCGATACCGTTGAAACGACATCGGGACGGTGTGCATACCGAGCGTAGGTGTTGAGTCCGACGGTATCCCGATCAACGACCCGACTGGCCCCGGTGTGGCGAACGTGATGAGCAACAGTTCGGTACCAGCGTCCACAAGCGTACCGTTCTGCTGGATCAGCTTTTCCGCAGCCGTCGTTAACTCCGCATTGGTGTGAACGAGCGGAACCCCAATCGCCGCACAATCGCTGCGCAACCGGGCCTGATGATCCGCCCAGCGGAACAACTTCCGCCGGTAGGTCCGGCAAAAGTCCGTCACCGTGGCGCCGAACACAAACCCCGCATCGTAAAACTTCAACGTGAGGTCCGATTGCCCAACGAACCGACCGTTGAGAAACGCCAACTGTTCAGTCTGCATGGGGGTAACACCGTAAATGAAGCATGATTCCAGGTGAGTATCATACTTGTTGATGGGGTTTGTTTCGACGAATAGGCAGTATTCGCTTAGTGCCCTGTAGGGGCACCGGGTTGTAGCCACGGGTGGAGCGTTTCGCGCAACCCGTGGACCGTCACACCCTGTTGTCACTCGCCCTGAAGGGGCGAAGGAATCCCCCGCCCCTTCAGGGCGGTTCAGTAGTGGAGTTACCGTCCACGGGTTGCGCGAAGCGCTCCACCCGTGGCTACACTCCTTGGCCCCTACCGGGGCCACCAAGCCTGAAACAACTTCCCACTGGCTTTTGTGATGCTCGCCCAGGTAAACACCCCGTTGCCGATCTCAATCCGTTATGGCAGCAAGTATTCTTTCAGTTGGCAACCCTTCAATGCCCGCAAACCGGCCACGACCACGGTAGCGTTTTGCGTCGCGCCGGCGGGGCTGGTGTGGGTGTTGTCGGCGGGGGTGAAGTAGGTTTCTTTGATCGTGGCGGGCGTGAGCGTGGCGTAGTGCGTCATCACGAGCTTGTTCAAATTCACGAACGGTACCGTCTCCGACTTGGCCACTTCTTCGGCAAATCCGACGTATTGGTTCTTCTCGACGGTGTCAGCTTCGACTTGCTTTTGCGGGCAATGCGGAATCGGGGAGAGCAGTATCGGGATCATCTTCTTAGCCCGCGCATCCGTGATGTATTTCCGCAGGTACCAACCGTAGGTGTGAACGATTTCTTTCGTCTTCGTGATCGGGTTATCAATCTCGCGGGTCTCCTCGCCGATGCCCCGGATCGACCCCCGCGCACGGGCCGCATCATCCAGGGCGCCACCATCGTTGTGGCCCATTTGAACGAGCACGAAGTCACCCGGCTTGGCCTTGTTGAGAATTTTGTCCCACCGCCCTTCGGTCTGAAACGTCCGGCTACTCCGCCCCCCGATCGCGTGGTTTTCGACGGTGATCTTGGCCGGATCGAACAACGCGATGATCGGGTCGCCCCAACCTTGTTGGCCTTTGGTCCCGGTCTTGACCGTCGAATCACCCACGATGAAGAGCGTCGGCTTCGTCTCCTGAGCGAAGACAATGTTGCTCAACAGCGGCATGATGAACACGATGACGCAAAACCGGAACAGCGACATGAGGTGAACTCCAGAGGAGGGAAGACGGACACGGGATAGTTTATCGGCGGATCGGATGTTGCGCACGGGATTGATGGCTTCCTCACATACCAGTTCACATTCACCCACATCTTCGCGCGGCGGATCGGGTTTCGCACCGGCTGCGACCCCTGCCGGGGTCGTTGATCTGGGAGAAAGATGACCTGGGGTGTCGCTGCGCTCAACCCCAGGCTAATCGCTGGAATCCCTTCGGGATAAAAACACCTCCCGGCTAATCGCTGGAATCCCTTCGGGATAAAAACAATCTGGGGCATCACATCGGGTTGTCACCGATACCAAACATCCTGAAAGGATGTCAGCCATTAGCCTGGGGTTGAGCGCAGCGACACCCCAGGATTCAATTCCCTCCCAAATCAACGCATCCTGAAAGGATGTCAGCCATTAGCCTGGGGTTGAGCGCAGCGACACCCCAGGCGCTCCCTGCCTATCCTGCTTTCAAATCGCCACCCACTGGCACTCGGATTGTGGCGCGGTAAGATGTGCAACAGTTTGCGGGCCTTTCCCCTTTGCCGGTTGACCTTCCCTGAGGATCAGATCATGTTGGAGCGCGGAAATCTCTCTCGCCGGGGCTTCATGCAGAAGTCACTTGCCGGAATGACGGCAGCCGGGTTGCCATTGTGGTACGCGAAGGAAGTACACGGTGCCGATGAAATCGTTCGGGCTGTGGCCGCGAAAAAGGTTGCGGCCAATGACAAGCTCAACTTCGGCTGGATCGGGATGGGTAGCCCGCAAAGTCGCTCGTTGCAAATTTACGGCGGCACGAAGAAGTTCAAACAAACCCAACACGTTGCGGTTTGTGACGTTGATGCCAACCATCTGAAGCGCGCCGCCGAAATCTTCAAGAAGGACGGCTACGAAGCCAAGACCTACTCCGACTTCCGCCGGATCACGGACGATAAGTCCCTTGATGCCATTGTCGTGGCTACCCCGGACCACTGGCACGCACTTGTCGCCATTGAAGCCCTTCGCAAGGGTAAAGACGTGTACTGCGAAAAGCCGCTGACGCTGACGATTGAAGAGTCGCTGGCGCTGCAACGGGTGGTCAAGGAAACCGGCAAGGTGCTGCAAACCGGCAGCCAACAACGCTCCGAAATGGGCGGCATGTTCCGTCTCGCGGCGGAAGTCGTTCGCGCCGGTCGCATCGGCAAGGTGAAGCTGATCGAGTGTCGCATCGGGGGTAACCCCGTCAGTGGGCCAATCGCCGAAGCGCCCGTGCCGGAAGGTCTCGATTGGGACATGTGGCTCGGGCCGACCAAGAAAGTGCCGTATCGCAAGCAGGGCAACCTGACCAACTGCCATTACGAATTCCGCTGGTGGTACGACTACAGCGGCGGCAAGATGACCGACTGGGGCGCTCACCACATTGACATTGCACAATGGTGCCTGGGGATGGACGGTAGCGGACCTGTCGGCATCGAAATTCTCGATGCGGAAAAACCGCTCGCCAGTGGCGACGGGTACAACTGCCACAAGACGTTCAAGGTGCAATACACCTACGCCGACGGCGCCAAGGTCATTGCAATGGACGGTCGCGGCACCGACGTAAAGGGGCTGGTTCGCGCCGACGGCAAGCCGCCGATGCAGCGAAAGACGGTCACCGAAAAGGTGAAGGTCAAGGAAGGCGATGTTGAAGTCGAAAAGGACGTCCGCAAGACGATCGAAACCCCGATCGAAGTCGTGAACGGTAACGAAAATGGCGTGATGATCTTCGGCGAAACGGGCACCGTGTTCGTCAGTCGCGGCCAGATTCTCGCCAGCGACGCGAAGATTCTCAGCGAGCCGCTGAAGGACGATCCGAAGTTGCACCCGACCCGCCCGACGGACCACATGGGCAACTTCATCGAGTGCGTGAAGTCCCGCGAACTGCCGATCGCGCACGTCGGCGTCGGCGGCGGGTCGGTGATCGTGTGTCACCTCGGCGTGATCGCGCTGCAAACCGGCAAAGCCTTCACCTGGGATCCGAAGACGCACACCTTCACGGGTGCCAACGCCGAACTCGGCAACAAGATGAAGAGCCGCGACATGCGTGGCCCGTGGAAGCTGGACGTGTAATGACTAAGCCGGATGGCGAACTGCGGATTGGCGTTACGGAACTCCCGATCCGCAGTTCCCGTGCGGTGTGGTCGAACCTGACCGAAGACCAACTGCTTGCGCAGTGTGAAGTGGACACCTACCGGGCGAGTGGTCCGGGTGGGCAGAAGCGGAACAAGACCAGTTCGGCGGTGCGCTTGCGGCACTTGCCGTCCGGGTTGCTTGTGATTGCGGAGGAAAGCCGCTCGCAACACGAGAACAAAGCGAAAGCGTTGAAACGACTTCGCCAAGCACTTTTTCTCCACCTCCGCGATCCGCTACCCGTTGACACGCTCACGCCGGAACACCTTGCCACCCACCCTGATTTCGTCGGCGTGCGCGGCCAAGACGGTCGCTTGCACCTGACCGCAAAAGCCGAGGCGTTCTGGCCGGTGGCGGGCGTCGTGTTGGACGTGTTGGCGGCCACCCAAGCGCAGGTCAGCACGACTGCCGAACTCCTGGGGCTTTCAACCGGGAACCTCATCGAGTTTCTGCAAACCAATCCCAAGTTGTGGCAAGAAGCGAACCGGCTGCGCGTACAATGGGGCTTAAAGCTTCTACGAACGAGTTGATCGGGGTGAGCCATGCCGCCTGGGTTCAGTTGGGTCGATAAACCTCACCTCGCGGCCCTGGCAATGCCGGAGTCGGCGGACGACTTGACGTGGCTTCGCAAGAACGGCGTCGAGGTTTTGATCTCGCTCACGGAAGAACCCCCGCAACGGCGGTGGATTAACGAAGCGGGTTTACTGTCCGTTCACGTGCCGATTCAGGACATGACCGCACCCAGCACGCGGCAATTTGACCTGTGCGTGGAGACGATGAACCGCGCGAAGAAAACCGGGATGGGCGTCGCGGTTCATTGTACGGCGGGCAAGGGGCGGACCGGGACGATCTTGGCAGCGTATTTCGTGGCCAACGGGATGCACCCCCAACAGGCCATCGAACGGGTCCGCGAGATGCGCCCCGGTTCGATCGAGACACTGGAACAGGAAGATGCGGTTGTGGAGTATGGTGCGCGGCGAGATTACACTTAAAGCCCACGAATGATCATTCGTGGGCTTTCGGGGAACTGTTGATTACTTCTTGGTGGCTTTCACTTCAATCTCGAATACCAACGTGGCTTTGGCGGGGATGTCCGGCGGGCTGCCGCGTTCGCCGTAGGCGAACTCGGGCGGCAGTTCCATGCGACGGGTTCCACCGACTTTCATACCCGGCACCATCATCTGCCAGCCTTTGATAAGGTCGCCGAGTGGAAAGGTGGCGGGTTGTCCCCGGCCTTTTTTACTGCTGTCGAACACCTTGCCGTCGAGCGTCCATCCGGTGTAGTGGATCGTCACCGTGTCGCCGGGCTTGACTTCGTCGCCCGTGCCCTTGACCACGTCCCACGTGCGAATGCCGTTGGCCTGCTTCTCCCATTCTTTCGCCTTCAAGTCGGGCAGTTTGAACGGGTCTTCAAACAGTTCGATCTCGAACACTAGCGTGGCATTCGGTGGAATCTTCCCGCCCGCACCGCCCCGCTCGCCATACGCCAGATTGCCGGGGATTTTCAACCGCCGCACGCCACCGGCCTTCATGCCAGGGATGCCTTCTTGCCAGCCTTTAATGAGGTTCGGCAACGGGAACGTTGCCTTCACATTCCGTTGGCGGCTGCTGTCGAAGATGTAGCCGTCAAGCGTCCACCCGGTGTAGTGGATGGTGACGGTCTCGCCCGTCTTCACTTCGTCGCCTTTACCTTCCTTCACGTCCCAAATTTCGAGACCGCTGGCTTGCTTCTTCCAGTCTTTGGCATCGAGTGGCGGCAGCTTGTAGGGGTCGTCTTTCTTGTCCTTGTCGTCGGCGGCTGCCGGTGACGACATCATCGCGGTCACCATCACCACGGCGAGCATGAGCACGACGCGGAGGGTCCACAGGGTCAACATGAGGTAGTCCTTTCACAGGGGTTCGAGGCAGTTCCGACCTAGTGTTTTAGTTATAGCCCAGCAATTTCACTTCAAAAATCAAGGTTGCGTTCGGCGGAATCTTGCCACCCGCACCACCACCAGGACCATACCCGAGATCGCCGGGGATCGACAGGCGGCGGATGCCACCGGGCTTCATTCCGGGAATGCCGATTTGCCAGCCTTTGATGAGGTTGCTCAGCGGAAAGTTTGCGGCGGCTTTTCCTCGGCTGCTATCAAACTGCAAACCATTCGTCGTCCAGCCAGTGTAGTGGATGGTGACGGTGGCCCCGGACGGGCACGGCTCGCCGGTCCCTTCAACAACATCCCAGGTTTTCATGCCGTTCGATTCCGACTTCCAGTCCGCGACGTTGATGTCTGGTATCGTGCTCGCCATGCCGCTGTCGTTCATGTCGGCATGGTCCACGCTGGCGCCTTTGGTGACGGCACCGGCGGCGGGTTTCGGTTTATCCTTGGCAGGTGTGTTCCAGTCGCTCATGGCAATCAGCGCACCAATCAGCAGCACGACTGCTGCCGCCGCCGCCGCTGGGACCAGCACCTGTAGCATGTTCTTCTTTTCCATCCGCGTTTCCTTTCGGGAATGTCAGAGGTCGGGGAATGATGAAGCGATTATAGGCAGGGATTGCGAACCGTCCGCGTTGTGAACTGTTTTGTGGGGTGCCGGTGTCGCCCACCCGTTATCATGGGAGGGCTTTGCAGAGTTCCGGTTTTCAACCCAAAGCCCACCCATGATAATGGGTGGGCGTTCCCGAGGTTACACGAATGCGGAAGAAGTGGATCATCATCATCGTGCTGGCCATCGCCATCACGCCGTTCACCTTGGCGGACGATTCCGCATTCAAGAAAGCTGAAGCGGCGTACCTCAAGCGCGATTACAAGGCGGCCCGTGACCATGCGACCGCCGCCGTCGAAGCGGAACCGAAGCGGGAAGAGCCACGGATGCTTCTCGGGATGGCGTGTGGGCAATTGCGCGATCAGGCAGGCGCGGTGAAGGCGTTCACCGGGGTGATCGAGATCAACCCGAACTCACTCCGGGCCTATGACAGCCGGGGCGATGCCAATTTCAAGTTGGGGAAGTTCAAAGACGCCGTCGCCGACTTTGACAAAGTTCTGGCGATGAAACCCGAGATCGCGCCGGAGCACTGGCGACGGGGGATTGCCCTGTACTACACCGGCCAACACGCCGAGGGGGTCAAGCAATTCGAGACCCACAAGCGTGCCAACCCGGAAGACGTGGAGAACGCCGCGTGGCATTACCTGTGTAACGTGAAAGTCGTCGGGAAAGAGAAGGCCCGCGCGGACCTGATCGTAGTGACACGCGATTCGCGGGTCCCGATGGCGGAGATTCAAAAGCTGTACGCGGGCAAGCTACAACCGGCGGACGTGATAGCCGCTGCCGAGAAGATTGCCGCCGACACGGACGCCGGCAAAGAAGCCCGGTTCTATGCGAACCTGTACGTCGCCCTGTATTACGAAGCCGAAGGCGACGCGAAAAAAGTCGTCGAACACCTGACGCCCGCCGTGCAGAAGTACGTCATCAGCCATTACATGTGGGACATCGCCAACGTGCATCTCGAACTGCTGAAGGCGAAAAAGTAAGGTGAGCGTCACAGAAGATGGCAGCAACACGTTTACGATTTGATGGCCCCGGTAGGGGCCAAGGCATGTAGCCACGGGTGGAGCGCTTCGCGCAACCCGTGGTAGAGAGTGCAATCAACTCGACTGCCCTGAAGGGGCAGAGCAAACTCCTTCGCCCCTTCAGGGCGAGTGACAATAGGTCGCGGACCACGGGTTACGCTGCGCTCCACCCGTGGCTACAACCCAGTGCCCCTTCAGGGCACAAAGCCAAGAATTCCAATCAGGCAGCACAAAAACCCACATCGAATATTACTTGCCCCGTGGCGCACATTTTCGACCCGCACGCAAACCTCCACGCCTGGCCGAATTGGACGAATTCTCCTCGTATTGCGGAACCATTTCTCCGGCTTATTCCGGAATTGTGGTCTACACTCGTGACATCAGAACACGAGTCGTCGTCGTGTCCCACTCATTGAAAGACGTAGTGCAGTGCGACCTACCACAATACCTGCCCCTTCGCTGGAGCGCCCGTACCGTAAAACGGCGGGGGAAGAATCGCTACCGGGGTACCGCTTGCTCGAACCACTCGGGCGGGGTGGGTTCGGGGAAGTGTGGAAGTGCGAGGCACCGGGCGGACTGCACAAGGCGATCAAATTTGTCGCCGCCGACGCCGACAACGGCAACGCATCGCTGCTGCAAGAGTTTGAAGCGTTCGAGGCGATCAAACGAATTCGGCACCCGTTTCTGTTGACCCTCGAACGGGTCGAGTTGCAACGCGACGAACTCGTCATGGTGATGGAACTCGCCGACGAGCAACTCCAAGATCGGTACCTGACGTACCAAGCGAAAGGCTACACCGGCATTCCACGGGAAGAGTTGCTCGGCTACCTCGCGGACGCCGCCGAGATGCTCGACCACATCTCGAGCAAGCACGGCTTGCAACACTTGGACATTAAACCCGCCAACCTGTTTCTGGTCTGCGAGCGGGTCAAAGTCGGGGACTTCGGCTTGGTCCGGCGGCACGAATTGTCGGCGAGTCATCCCGGTCAAAACCGGGGGCTAACCCCCCGGTACGTGGCCCCCGAAATTCTGCACGGCCGGGTCGATCCGCGGTCGGACCAGTATTGTCTGGCGCTGGTGTATCAAGAATTACTCACCGGCAAATTTCCGTACCCGGCGAAGAACGCCCAGCAAATGATGCTGCAACACGTCTCGGCCGCGCCCGATTTGTCGCCGTTACCGAACGAAGACCGGGCGAGCGTGGCACGGGCGTTATCAAAGGCCCCGACGGACCGATTTAGCTCGTGTACGGAATTCATTCGGAACCTGATGCTCGGGCCGGCCATCCAAGCGGCCCACGAAACGTGGTCGCCGGCCATCCCGGAACGCAAAACCAGCCTCGAAATTCGCCACAGTCGAATGAACCGCTCGCAGGTCGATTTTGACATCCCGGCAACGCCGGTGAATCGGGCGGGGTTGGATCCGAGTTCCTTGACGGGGCAGATGACCCCCCCGCCAGCCTCGATGTACCCCCAACTGACCACCCAGGTGAACCGCTCGCAACAGATCCAGCCTCGGAAACCGAATCCGCCCGTCAAAGAAACGGTTCTGGATCTCGTGGACATGACGCCGGTGCCGGTGCCACGGGGCATTCACTTGCCGCGGATTTGGTCCGTCCTCCCGGCCTCGCATTTAACGGCCCAACGGTCGGCTAAATTCGTCGCGCCCGATGTGACCACCTTGATCGAAACCATTGTGTTGAACGCCTGCCCGGACGGCGAATTGCCCAAGAGCGTCGGGCAGGCCGCGCGGCAACTGGACGGAACCTGGCTCTCGTCGTTCCCGATTCGACCGATGACCGGGGTCGCTAAAATCAAGCTCGAACTCTTACGAGAAAGCTGGAAGGCGGAGATTCACGAACTCTCGCCGACGGAGTTTCTGGTGCGCCGGTACAACGCGGCAGGGTTTTGGGACCGCTTCTCCGCAAAGAAAAGTGGCCTTGAAGTGTTTGTCAAACTGCCGGCACTGGGCAACGGGTTGCTCGGCGAATCCCGGCTTACCGGGCGCATCTTCGGCGAACCGGACGCGACCTTGATACGGTGTGCGGAGCAACTCCTGCCGGAAATGCTCGATGAAGTTCGTGGGGTGTTTCAAAACACCGACGACCGCCGGAAAGCGATTCGGGTACCAACGAATTACGCGATGAAGCTGTACCCCCTCACGAACGACGGCGTCGTCGGCCAATCATTCCCAGCCCGAACGCGGGACATCTCCTTCGGTGGCTTGTCCTGTCAGTCCCAGACTTCGGCGGAGACCGCCTACGTGTACGCGGTGTTCCCGGAAATCTCCTTCGCCGCGTCCTGGGCGATTCTCTTGCGGTTGATTCGCGCAAGCAAAGATCAGACCGGCCACGTCTTGGCCGGCCGCTTCCGCACCGATTTGTAACCGTCACACTCATCCGCTTCGGCGAGTGCGGCAACCAACCAGCACGCCCAAGATACCAACCACAGGTTTCAAGAGCGGTGCCCAATCGGGCTGTTGCGCTTTCATCATCGCTTCGATGTTGCCGACATCCCCACCGCGCGCTCCGGGATAGGGTGTTGCAGCAGTCATTTCATAATAGCCGGTCGCAATTCCCAAAACCGCAATGACAACGACCAAGGCAATCATCGTGCTGCGGGTCCGGCCAATGACCATCGCTACATACCCGCCGATTGCTGCCGCCAAGAACATGACCACGAATTGCGGAATGAGCCACGTATTCGTCGGGTGATATGTGCCCGGTTCAAAGGTCGCGTCTGCACCGAGCACCAGAAACAGAACCGTTAGCCCGGCGAACATGGCTAATAACATTGCCACATACCCAAGTACCACACCACCAATAACTCGCAACATGGTTTCGGCTCCAAAGAAGGGTTTGTTGCATTTCCTCAATCATCACGAGTCTTACGGTTTGCCAGCAACAGCATCGCGGGATCGGCAACCGGATTTCCGGACTGCGAATCTAACTTATCGGCACAACCCTTGTTTTGCGCTCGGGTCCAATTCACTTCGCCGCCAATACGTCGTGATACAACTCGACCATTTGTTGACCGAAGCGGCTGAGGCGGAATCGTGAGGTCGCAGTTTGTCGGGCGTTGGTGCCGAGTTGGCGACGGAGTTGCGAGTTGGACGTGAGTACCGAAATGGCGTCGGTCAGTTGAGCCACGTTGCCGGGTTCATGCCCGATGGCGTCGTGGCCCGACGTGAACAGTTCGACGGCGCCGCCGGCGGCAGCCACGATGACGGGTTTGCCGCAACTCATGGCTTCGGCGATCGTCAGCCCAAAGGGTTCCGGGCGGGTGCTGGCATGAACCACAACATCAAGCATCTGATACACCGGGACCGGGTCGGTTTGAAACGGGACAAAGCCAACACGCCCAGAAAGGCCGAGTTCGCCGACCCGTTGTTCCAACTCCAACCGCGTCACTTGGGAACCGGCGGTCGAATAAATCGGCCCGCCGATGATGTACCCGCACACGGTCCCCGCTTCCGGCCCTAACTTCGCCAACGCTTCCAAAAAAACCGTGTGCCCTTTCCAATTGGCGTAGGTCGCAATCAACCCGACCCGCACCGTGTCGCTTGTGGCAACCGGCAGCCCGGCTAGGCGATCGAGTTCACGGCCATCACAGGTGACCGGGTGAAAGTGGTCCGTATCAACCGCGTTGGGGACGACTGTGATCGGCAACTTCGGCAACACGTGCTGCGTGTCCCACTTCACCGCATCGGAGATGGCCACGCCCCGCGACACCTTGCTTTGAAACCGCTTCAGCACGTTTGCGATGAGCGGGCGGTGGGAATAAAAGTCATGAACGTGCCAGACCAGGTGCGCCCCGGCGGGTCGGGTGAACACGCTGAAAAGGTGCGTTTTCAGGCCGTTCGAGTGGACAATCTGCGGTCGGGACGCGCGCAACTCTCGCCGGAGTTGCATGACGAACCGGGCCAGGGCAGGGGTACTCCGTAGAAGTGCGAACGCGGTCCGGACCAGTTGTCGAAGTCGCCCGGCTTCACGGAATTGCGTATCGCCGACGCCTGCTAACACGCTGGGCAATGGCACGACTCGCACGACCGCCCCAAGCTCCTCCACTGCGAGTGTCAACGGGCCGTCACTGAGCAAGATCACCGTCGGTGTGAAGTCGGGGTGCTGCTCGCGCACGCTTCGTAACACGGCCAGCAGCACCCGTTCGGCACCCCCGATCACGCCGACCGGGTTCAAAAACGTCACGCGCATTGCAACAGTTCTCGATAAGCTTCGACGATCATCGTGGCATGACTTGTCCAAGAAAACTGGCTCGCCCACGCCAGTCGCTGCTCCCGTGCCGGTGCCAATCTCGGTGACGCCAACAGTGATTGCACCATCTCCGCCCACGCGGAGACATCCGCGACCGGGACATACATCGCCGCCGTGCCACCGGCTTCCCGTAGTACGGGAATGTCACTGGCCACGACGATCGCGCCGCACGCCAAGGCTTCAATCACCGGCAACCCGAACCCTTCCGCATCGCTGGGCACCAGGACCAACGACGCACGCCGGTACACTGTGGCGAGTTCCGTTCGGTCCAGGTTCTTCAAGTGAACGATGGCGGTTTCCAGGCCAAGCTTGGCGATCTGGTCACGCTGCTGCGCGGTCCATTCGCCACCCACCTTCACCAACTTCAAATCCGGCTGTTTGATCCGAACGTGTGCGAACACATCTAACAAAACATCAATCCGTTTGCGCGGAATGCAACTGCCGATGTGGGCAATCCACGGGGTAGTGGGAAGCGTGGCGAGCAACGAAGTAGGCTGACCGGCATCGAACGGAACGAACTCCGCGGCAACGCCATACGGCACGTGTCGCAGCCGTGTGACATCCAGTACGCCGTACTGTTCGATTTGTTCTCGTACTGCGTGGGTGCTGTGGAACACGATCGCGGCGTGTTGCAGGCCGGTTAAAATGCGCCGCGCCATCGCCCGGAACCACCGGGGTCGCGGGTCCGCAGGCGGGTCGAGCAAGCACCGGAACGCATCCAAGTCGTGGCAATACACCCCCGTTCTGTTCGCCGGAAGTGAATGGACGAGTTGCGAATAGCTGTGATCGACGACGTGGAACGCATCGTACTGATTCGCCACACGACGGACAAATCGCGGGTAATGAACGAACCGATTCAGCAACCGATCCGCATTGAACCCGCGTGAAGGGGACAACCGTGAAGCCAGCCGCCGAAAGTGCGGCGCGACACGTGTTGCCGTCAGTGCATCGCCACCCGTCGTCGGCCAGTGGGCCAGCAACTGATCCGCGCACAGGTCCATGCTCGGCCAGCCTTCCTCCCGAAAGTCCGGCAACACCGCAACCCGTTGCGGCGATCGGCTCACGATGCCCTTTCGGGCTGGCGGCGTTCTAGCACGTCGCGCATCAAGATTGAAATCGTTCGCTCCAGGGTAAATTGGTCTTGGTACAGCTTCGCGCCGGCTTGCCCGACGCGAGTTCGGGCTTGGGTGTCATCGAGCAATTGACACACAACGTCTGGGAACTCGGCAATCTTTTCAACCGCGACCGCAGGCACCACGCCCGAGTACCATACCGCATCGGACAGTGTTCCGGTCGTCGTCACAACCGGGACGCCGTTGGCCAACGCGGCCATCAACGATGTCCGCCGGACGCTGGCGCCATCGGGGTAGGGTTGAATCACGAGGTCGCAAGCTTGGAGGTGAATCGCCACCTGCGCCGCCGTTAACTCGCCGGTCGCCACGACGCGGTTCGACCACGCCGGTTGGTCCCGAAGCAGGTCGTGCTTCCACCGGCCTCCGTTGCCCCCTAACAGCACCACGACCACGTCCGCCCGGCGCTGCAACAGGTCTCGAACGACAGGTCCGAGCATCTGGGTAATCAGCGAACCGTAAGTCCCGAAGTGGCCGACGACGAGCCGGGTTCCTGCCGTTAACAACTGGCCTCGCAGTGCAAAAACTTCCTCGGGCTGTGGGGAGTACGGGATTGTCGAGGGGATTGGCAACGTCGTGATTTCGGCCCGTCGCAGGAACCCGAACGCCCGGACCAGCGGTGCCCATGCCGGGATCGAGACGAACAGCCGGTGCCCGCTCCGTGCCAAGACCCCGGCCATGACCCGTGTGACCAACGCGATGACGTTGTGGTGCCGTGGTCGGCGGACCCACGGGAAAATCACTTCGTGAAACATCACGACAATCTCATCGCTTGTCAGCAACCGCCGGCCCACGACCCAGGCGATGAACACCACATTCATCGCCTTCCACCCGAACGCATGGGGCACGTATTGGACGCACAGAATTCGCGGTTCGGGGCATCTGCTCAACTCCCGGTTCACCCGCGCCAACCCTGCCCAATCGAAACGCCCGGCGACACGGTGAACGACGACGCCAGACGGATCAACGATCGGCTCGGGGGATTCACCCGGAGACCAAACGTGAACGGCGCAGCCGTCCTTCGCCAAGCCTGCGGCAACCAACGCGGTGTAGTCGGCCACCCCACCGCGATCGGGTGGGTACTCGCCGGTGATGAAGTGCCAGGTTCGGGTGGAAGTGGTCACGGCGTGATGTGGAGAAACCGCAGGCACGCGGCGACAATTCGCCCCGCCGCGTGACCGTCCCCGTAAGGATTCGTGACCGTGGCCATCGCTTGATACGCTTTCGGGTCGGTCAGCAACCGGGATGTTTCCGCAACTATTTTCGCGCGATCGGTGCCCACCAACTTCACCGCGCCCGCTTCGACGGCCTCCGGCCGTTCAGTCGTGTCACGCATCAGTAACACCGGCTTGCCGAGTGACGGCGCTTCCTCCTGAATGCCGCCCGAGTCCGACAGCACCAGCGTGCAGCGGCGAAACAGCGTGATGAATTCGCGGTACGGCAACGGTTCGAGCAACACGACATTCGGTCGGTGGCTATCGCGCAAAATCCGATTGACTGGCTCGCGCACGTTCGGGTTCAGGTGAACGGGGTACACGAAAGCGACATCCGGAAAGCGCGTCGCCAGTTCCGCAATCGCCCGACAAATCTCTTCAAACTGGCCGCCGAAGTTTTCGCGGCGATGCCCGGTTATGAGCACCATTCGCTGCGTGCCGTTCAGCACTTCCAAAGGCACACCGGGAATCGCAGGCGGGTCGGCGTCGATTTGCTTGAGGGCCAGATGCAACGCATCCACCACCGGATTGCCGACCATGTACACCCGCTCCGTCGGCACATTTTCGCGCAACAAATTGTCCCGCGTCGCAACCGTGGGGGCAAAGTGTAACGCCGCCAATCGGCTAATCAGCACCCGGTTCGCTTCCTCCGGCCACGGCGAATCCATGTTCCCGGTGCGGAGTCCGGCTTCCACGTGCCCGACCGGAACGTGACGGTAAAACGCCGTCAACGCCGCCGCAAACGCCGTGGTCGTGTCGCCCTGCACGAGCATCAAACTCGGCGTGTCGGCGGCGAAAACGACGTCGAGTTTCGTGACGGTCTTCGCGGTCAGCCCGGCGAGCGTTTGCCCCGGCTCCATCAAGTTGAGGTCCACGTCCGGCGTAATCTGAAACGTGCCGAGGATCTGGTCCAACATCTGCCGGTGCTGCCCGGTCACGCAAACCACCGTCCGCACCCGCACCTCCGCCCGCAACGCCAACACCACCGGCGCCATCTTAATGGCCTCCGGCCGCGTGCCAAACACAACCGTAATCGTGGGGATCAAGGCCGACTTGGAAGTCACGTCAAGTTACCGCCTGAATAACCGGGTCTGAAATTCTAGTCGATCAACCCGAGGAATGAGTAGCAACCAGGCAACGACCAAGTAGCCCAGCGTTCCGACACCCATTGCCACGAGAAGTGAAAGGTACTGTCCCCATTTGGGGACCGGGAATTCATCGGGCGGGTAAGCCAATCCAAGAACGTACAGTACCGCGCCATACGGAATTCCCAGCGCGACCGGGCCGCCGACGGACACGGCAAGCGCGCGAAGCGAAACTCCCGTGATTCGGCGAACCAGGAACGGGAGCCACAGGGTCATGACAAAGCCGTATTGAAACGCGGTGCCGATCGCGGGGCCAATCGGGCCGACCCAAAGTGTGGCTAGGACACTGATGACAACATTGCATATGGCGCCCACCACCATGCAAGGAATGATGGCCCGGACGTTCCCGGTGCCGTTAATGACCCAGCCCCAAACGGCAACCGGGCTTTGAAACACGACGAACAACATCGTGAGGAAAACGAGCCCGTCGTCCTGAAATTGTTCGGGTCCGACCCAGAGCCGCACGAACGCAGGCGTGCCGACCGCCGTGGCCACCAACCCGCCGCACGCCAGGGCGGTGGAGAACCGTGTGAGTTGAACAACCCGGACGTTGAGTCGGTCGAACTCGCGGTGGTGGTACAGCTCGGCTAACCCGGCCCAACTCGCACTACCGAACGCCGTGACGTACCCGCCCGCGAGCAGCATCAGCCGCTGCGTCAGAAAGTACGGGACGACTGTCGTAGGCCCAAGTATCAACGAGAGAATGATCGCATCCGAGAAAATGCTCAGCCTAGCACAAAGGTTGAAGATCAACGACGGCCATTTGAGCGTGAGCAAACTGGCTTCGGCGGCCGCGTCCCGGCTTGACCATCGCGTGCGTTTCAAGTGCGGGAACCGACGAAACCCGACCCAAGCCAGTCCGAGTGCGGAAACCGTGGTTCCCAAGAGCACGGCCGCGACCTGTCCCGGCAGCCCCCAACCGATGCCTGCAAATCCGACGGCGGTGGCAGTGATCACGACCGATTGGATCGCCAGAAATCCGTTGACCAAATACCCGCGCTGGTTCGCGTCCGCCAGACTCCGAAACACGCCCAACGGCAGCAACAGAAAAGCCGCACAGGACAGTGCCGCTGCGACTTGCAACTCGACGGTCAGTTCGGGTGACACCGCGACGAGGTGGTTTACGAGGCCGGTTAGCGCCAAACCGGCGAGTACCATCCAACCGCTGACCCGGAGGTAGGCCCGCACCGCGGCGGCCAAGACGCGGCTAATTGCGGCGGCATCTTGGCGGTACAGTGCGGTGGCTAATAGCGGCGAAATCGCGCCGCTGATCCCCAGCTCGAGTAGTCCGATGTAGCCGAACCAGTCGGTCAAAACCCGTAGCACGCCGAACCGTTCTTCACCGAGGAGCCGTAACAACGTCGGCGTGGCGATGAACGCGGTGGCGACACCGACCGCCGTTAAACCGTAAGTGCTGGCGAGAGTTCGGAGTGAATGGCGGGTTCGGCTCATCGGTCGCGGCGAACCAGTGTCAGTCCGCAACCGCGCCCCGTTGCCAACGTGACGGCAGGGTATTCCGCCGCGACCCGATTCCCGGCCCGACAGACGCCTGCGAAATGCACGGTGTCGTGAATGCCGACGATCCCGCCGATTCGCAACTTCGGCACCCAGGCGGCTAACTCCGCATCGACCCCGGCCTCGGAGTGGTCCGCGTCGAGATATATCAGGTCGATGTCGTCGGGTACCGCCGCAAGAATTGCGGGGTCGGTCGAGAAACCGTGGTAGGACATCACGCGAACCGACTTGACACCACTCACCGCCTTCTCGGCGGCAGAAATCGCCACGCGGTCGAGATCGACCAAGTGCAACTCGCCTTGCTGCGCACTGACCGCATGGGCTAAATGTCGGGAGGTATACCCCCGGAACACCCCGACTTCGACCACCCGTTTCGCCCGCTGCAACCGGGCGAGGGTGTACAGTGTCCGAGAGACTTCGGGTTCGCTACTTTCCACGACCCCGTTTGCGGACGCGGGGGGTTGGGGGTAGTCACGAAGGTCGTCGGGAATCGCAGGAATGGTCTCGATGTCGGGTCGCAAAAACTCGAAGAGTTCCATGCTGGATCGCGGGTAGGTTTGCAACTGTGCTGGTCGGCAAAGAACCTCCCACATTAAGTGCGATCGCATCACAACACCACGCCAACTTGCCATTCGTAACCCTCTCTGGTCGGTCAAAATCCAAGTCTTCCGTTAGAACTATTGCTTGATGAGCAAGCGGCCGGTGTAATCAATGCGGTGCAGGTAGAACCCCCGTCCCAGCGTCGCCAGGTACTCGTCCACGGCTTTCCTCGCCCCGTCCCAATGGCCATAATCGTCGATGATGAGAACGCCTCCCTCGGCCAGAAGCGGAAACAGGTGGACGAGTTCGTGCCGGGTAGACTCGTACCAGTCCGTGTCGAGCCGCAGTAGTGCGATCGGCCCAACGGGTGCCCGCTCCGGAATCGTTGCCTCGACTGGCCCCTTCACGAGGTGAATACGGTCTTGGGGATAGCCCGTCGATTTCATGTTTCGCTGCACGTCCTCAATACCGGCCACACACCAGTACCCAGTCTTGTTCACGTCTTGCTCCAGGTGTGCTTGGGCAGACGTGCCGTCTGCGGTCTTGTCGGCATCGGTCGGCGGCGTCATACCCTCAAACGTATCGAACAGGTGGAGATGCCGGGTGGTATCTCCCTCTTGCATGAGGGTCAGGGCCGTCGCCATGCTGCTCCCACCCCGCCACACCCCGCACTCCACAAAGCACCCCTCAATGCCTCGTCGCACGAGGTAACGAACTGCCTGAACAAGTGATGCTTGACGCTCGATGCTGGTCATCGTGTAGCCCACAATCCGTCCGAGAACTGCGCGGTCGTTCTCCGAGAGATCAGTCGGGAGCGACTCGGACTGCGACACCGGACGATACCGCACGATATCAAAGCCCATCGCACGAACCGCACTACGAACAAAGCCCTTCATTCCGTGCCTCCTACGCCGTTAAAAAATGCGCCGTGAGTCAAAAACTTAACCACCCCTGGTTGGTTTCAAAAGGCCACTCGAAAGCACGTATGGCATGCCTTCTTGGTACAGGTACCGCCGCGGGTGGCCGGGGTAATGCTTCGCAACCAGCGGGCGGCCGTCTGCCGTCGTCAGACCGGGGGTGGTTGCCACGAGGTAGGTTTCGGGCAGGTGACGCACGCCGTATTTGCTGGCGAGCAAGGCTTGCGCCGTCTGCTCGGTTAGCCACGGTACCGCGTGCATGTCCGGGTCCGCGAGTAACTGTTCCAGCAGGACGAGATCAATGCTGGCACGCGGCACCAACCCACACCCTGCGTTGATCCGTTCGAGCAAGTCGATCCCGTACCGGCCTTTAGCGTCCGCAGGTGTGATGTTGTACCAATTCTTGGTGTCCCGGTTAAACTGGCTGATCGGCGTGCGGTTGGCAACGGCATCTAACATCTCCTGCGGCGGCGCAAAAAACAGGACATCGGTATCCAGGAGCAGCAAGTATTCCGCACGGCCAACCACAACCGGGTCGATTAACTTCCGCAGCATGAAGGCGTTCGTGCGTGACGCCCAGCAGGTCGGCAAGCGTAACTGGTCAAGCGCGGCCTGCACTTCCCCGTCGGCGGTAGCCGTGTCGATCAACCGACTGTCGGGAAAGTGCGCGTGAAGCCGAGTCTTAGCAAGGGCACTGAGTCGCCCGGCTTGATGCCAGTACAACGGCCAATCGACACCCGATGCGGCGTAAAACGATTTCGCCGCCCACAGCCCGTTCAAATGGTCTCGATCCCATAGCAACACGTGGACCTCCGCGGCGGAAGCATTATTCTCATCCGTCGGTCGAGTCCGAATCGGTGCGGTCCGCAAAATCTGTGGCACTATCCGCGAGCGCACCCAGGCGTTCCGCCAGCCCTCCCGGTTGATGTCCTGGAACCGGAGCCAACCGTAGTGCTGACGTAACCACGTCCGGAGAGATTCGAGGATACCCATTGCGCTCGCTGGTTTTGTCGTGGCACGTGTTGAAAACTAGGAACCGATACCGCGTGATCTTTTCATCCGGCGTTGGCAAAATCCTTTCGCAGAACCTCCAGGATCTCCGGGCGGGCGGCCAGCAAGTAGTTGTGCGAGGGGCCGTCGGCGGTCGGGTGGATGCGGTCGATTGGTTCGGCGTGGCTCGGCAACAAGTGGAATCTCTGGTACCCGAGTTGGTCCAGAAACGAATCAAACTCGCTGATCCGGGAACCGGGCAGGCATTCAATAATCAACGTGGGCCGCGAGGCGGCAAACAGTTCACGCCCGCCGGCCAGAACCAAATGCTCGAACCCTTCGACATCGACTTTGATCAAATCCACACTCGGCAGCCACCGGGCGATGGTGTCCAGGTTGACGGCGGGGACGCGGTAACCGTCCGCGTCGGGTGCTGCGGTTTGGATCGACGAGGTCATTGGAATTTCAACCGGGCCGCGATCGAATGAGACGACGCCGGGTTGATCGGCGACGGCTGCAACACACAGGATACATCGTGTCGCCATGTGGTTGGCGTCGAGATTCGCATGGAGCAGTTGGGCGTTGGCCATCACAGGTTCGACGGCCACGGCACGCGCCTTCGGATTGGCAGCTAACGCAATCAAGGTAAACAGACCAGTATGAGCGCCGACATCCAGGACGCCGGGAGCTAAGCGGGCGAGGGTTGGCAACACGCGGAGGATCTCGGGTTCCCAAGCGGTCGCGGTGCCAAAAAACAGCGCCCGTCCCAGGTGGTCCATGAGTCCGGAGCGATAAACAATTTCTGTGTTCGGATCAATCGACACGTGAACAATCCCGGTGACGGGAATCCGCCGCCAGACCGCTTGCGGAATGACGCCCCATCTCGCGGCACCGCCGACTATTTGACGGAGGCCGGGAACTCGCATTCCGAGCGCGATCGCATTTTGGATTGTTCGCTTCAGCCACGGCATGAGTTCACCTAAAATGCGGTCCCGATCTCAAACGTCCCGAACGCCGAATTGCAGCCGCTCGTACAGTCGCTCGACTTGATCGACGGTTGGCCCAGGTCCGCACTGCGTTTCCAGGAGCGCCCGACCCGCCGCCCGCTGCCGATGTTGGGCCGTCCTGTCCTTCAAGAGCGCCACAGTTTTGTCGATCAAGCCCTGGTCGTCGTCGCTGATCCCGGCGTGAATGCCATCGACCGCAGCCAAGCCTTCGACCCCTTCGGTCGTCGTCACAACGGGAACCCCGTAGGCGAGTGCTTCCAGGACTTTCACCTTCATGCCACTGCCACGCTCGGGGGCGTACAGCAGCACGCTCGACCGTTCAAAATAGGAGCGCGTCTCAGGAACGTTTTCTTCGATCTGGACGCCTGGCATGTCCAGATAATCCCGGAGTGCTGTTCGCGCCCCCCACCCAATCACCTGAAGGCGCGCGTTCGGCATTTGGGCGTGGATTGCCGGCCAAAGTCGGGTCAAGAGTCGCACCGCAGCCGATTGGCTCGGGTACCAGTTCATGCTTCCGATTAAACTGACGACCGCGTGTTCGGACCGCGAAGTATCGGGGATGTACTCGTAGAGGTTCGGATCAATCCCGAGCGGAATCACGGTAATATCGGCTCGGGGGTTGACAGTTTGAATGCCGAGTTTCAGCCGATCGGACAGCGTCATTATCACAGGATACGCCCGCAGCAACCGCACCTCGCCCCATAGCAGCAACCAGTGCCGAAGTCGGTTGAAAATCCTAGGGGATTTTGCCACGTCAGCCAAATCAATTCGATAGAGACTGAGCACGCTCAGCACGGCCTTCGAGGTGTCGTTTAGCCCCAACCACCCCGACCAGATGTGTTCCAGATGCAGGACATCGAACCCGCGTTTCAGCTCGTTCTCCAAATCGGTTTTCATCTCGGCTGAAAACATGTAAGATTGTGGCCGACGCAGTGTGTTCAATCGGGACCGTAGCCCCGATTGACTGCGAACCGGGTAAAGCCGCAAGTCAAATTTCGGGGCAGGAAACAGGCTTCGTGCGGCCTCCATCTCGGACTGTTTTGAACAGGCGGCGTAAGCCGTCACGTGATGCCCACGGGCAACCAGTTCCCGATAGAGCACGTAGAACCACCGCGACGCGGCACTGCCGAACGGGATGGGGGCCTCGATCATCACCAGTACGATTCGTAACGGCTTCACGATTCTCCTGTGCCCACCGCAGCCACAAACTCTTTCGCCATGTCGTCCCAGGTATGGGCGCGGAGTTGGTCGGAAAATGGCTTGGTCAGTTCGGCCAACTTATTCAGATTCTGTCGCCAATGGTATAACCGCTCGACAATATCAGACGTATCTTCCGGGTCGGGTATGACGAGATCGACGAGTTCAGGAGGGTACCTTTCCGAGATGCCCGCGTTGTGTGAAACCAGGACGGGAAGCCCCCGACAAATCCCTTCCTGAACGGCGAGACCATACGCGTCGTAACGGCTCGGTTGGATCATGGCGTCGCACGCGGCAATGATCTCCGGGATGTCCGTCCGGAAGCCGAAAAACTGAATGCGACCCGCCAAGCCATCGGCAGCGGACCGTCGTTGCCAATCGTGCAGCGTGGCCCCCGCACCAATCACGAGCAGATTCGCATCCCAGCCAGGGGTTTTACAAAGCCTAACCCAGGCGTCGTACAGTTTATCAAAGCCTTTGATGCGGTTTCCGAGTTGGCCGATGAACCCGACCCAGGGCCGCTCAGAAAGTCCAAGTTTGTCCCGACTTTGCCGGCGAAGTTCCGGCGTGATCGGTGGAAATTGGAGGGGATCTATGCCCAAATAAACCACGCGAACTCGATCCGGTGTGACCCCAATCAAATTGACGACGTCATTCGCTGTGCGATGACTGTTGCAAATAATTGTCTTTGATTTTAGGATCGCTAGTCGTTCCAGGCGGATGTTTCGTTGATGCGTGTGTCGTATTTTTAGCGCGTTCAGGACGTTCCCCGCCGTAGGTGCAGGAAAAGCCGCATGAACACAGTGGACCCAATTAACATCAGGCCAAAAGCAGTTCCCGCCGTTGACAACGACACGTGCGAATTGCCGCGATAGTCGCTCCGCCGATTTCCATGCGGACCGGGCGAGAAGTGGCTCGCCGAATATATGCTTTCCGAACGGACGGGCCACTGGCACAACGGTCACGTTCGGGTGGCTCGCCAAGCTATCAACGACACTATGACTGACGAGCGTCACGGGACGATCTTGAGCCAGATACTTGGCCAACTGAAAGTTTGCACGCTCCATACCCCCGGATTCGGAAAAATCACCGACAACGATCATCCAGGGTTGATTCGACATCATCTATCGCTTCCCTTCGGCACGATTTTTAATAATGAGTCCCATGTAGGTCAGCAAAAGTACCGACGCGGGAATCGACGACAACGTTCCGGCCCCGATGAATGCGGTGGTCCACATCGTTAAGACAAAAGAATAGGCCATGATGGTGGTCGTTCCCCAAGGCTGGGTCTGAGAAAACGACGGCAAACGATGGAGCAACCACACGAGGAACGTCAGCCAGAGCAGCAAGCCGGGAATGCCCTGGTCAACGGAAATGCGTGAGTACTCATTTTCCAGGCCAATTGCTACAGGCGCGGAATCGGCGAGGAAAAATGGGATGCTCGTTCCTACTGAAGAACCCATCCCGGCGCCGACCGGGTATTCAAAAATGATCTCAAAGAAATTCTCATTGGCACTGCCGCGAATGCGGTCACTCACAAACTCGGTGTCGTCGAGAGTCATGACACGTTGGAACCGTTCGTTCCCCGTGACGATCAAGAGTCCAGCAAGGAAGAGGGCGATACTTGCGATTCCGAATTTGAGCGAGAATCGAGTTGCAATCCAAGTAATGAAAATCGCAAGAATTAACATCGCCGCCGGCTGTCGTGCGGCACACATCGCAATTCCGAAGAGCGCGGCCACAGTTCCGACTACTAAGATGCTACGTTCTAGTATGTGAATATCCCAATCGAATGCCCGACCGAGGACAAACGGCAGCGACAACAGCATCGTCCCGCCATAAGCATGGGCGCTAAGAAAAAACGATGGAATTCGGTGATACTCAAAGCCCGAAACATCACGAGAATTGTAGATAATCTGCGTGACGGCATTTTGGGGGTAAAGAGATTCAATACCGTTGTAATAGATGTACACGCCGCCCAACAACGCCACAATATTGAGTAGAGATATCCCTCGAGTCATGATTGTCAAATCGCCCGGCTTCAGTTGTGAACTAATAAGAATGACAGGGAAAAACCAAACTGTGGCGCGCAACGCAACTAATTGAACTAGCAATGCGTTGATTGGTACCACCGAGAGAAGCGTGGGCCACAACATGATGCAGAGTGTAAACTTTCCAGCCGTGGTATTCATAAGTGCAACGACCCGGTCCCAACGGAATGTCGCAAACCCAGCGTAAAGTCCTAGCAGGCTGAAGTCGAATAAAAATGTCGTTGCAATACTAGGTTCATTGGCCCGAATCACGCCGTTAAAATATCCCATCATAAACACCCCCAGGAAGCCAAAACCAAGGGAGCGCGCGGTAAGCAAGAAGCAAGCCGTGAATGGCACCAAGAGTATAACAATGTCCATACTATTTTTTCGAGTTAGTGAATTCGATTGAGATCTACCAATGCAAGCTATCCAGGAAATCGAATGCTGTGGGAAGATGCACAGGTATAGGCTATTTCTCTTTACACAGAACTTGGTTGCCCGAATGTGGTTTTCGGGCAACCAATATGATGTTATCCGAAAACATCTGGGGGAACCAGCGGCTCAAGGGTGGTGGCAGATGTTTTGCTGTGCCGGGCATTCGCCCCGAGAGTGTGTAGTGAATTGCCAGGTCCACCCAGCCGCACTCGCGCGCAATTCGCTGTAGGTCAACGACCAACAGTGCCGTAATGTGTGCGGGGTAACTCCCCGCTTGGAACGCATTGAACTCGTTTTTAAGCACCAGTGTTAACTTGCTCAGGAAACTCAATTGGTTCGGCGTGGTGATAATAATCCAACCACCGGGGCGACAAAGCCGGTTCAATTCCCTGGCAAACGCCCGTGGGTTTTCCAGGTGTTCGATTGTTTCGACACCTGCAACCACGTCCGCAATTCCGTCGGGCAACGTGGCACGGCCTGTGTCGAGGTCAATTTTGGTGAACTCCCCGGCCTCGGGGAACCCTTCGTACCGGACGACATCCACGCCGATGTATTTTGCGAATCGGTCCGTCACGAACGGCCACAAGTTACCGACCCCACACCCGACATCGACCAAGGTTCCCCCGCTGGGGTGGCGTTCAACCAACACATTTGCCACAGCCCGGTAGATTGCATCGGCACTAATGCCCAAGCTCTGGCGAGCGCGGGTTTCGACATCGGGAACTGTCAATGATGTCGTCATGACCGATGTCCAAAAATTTGCCACCCGGACGGCTTGGCAGCTTGTACAGCAACTGCCGGTTCAAGGGTTGCAAGGTAACTGGGGGCTTCGTAAGTTTTGCAAACTCGGGGTGCGGAAAGATCCGCCAAGATCAGGCCCCGTAGGTGCCACCCGACTTGGAACAACGTGTAGCCAGCGGCCTGTAAGATTTTGCAAGGCTCGCTAGCCGGTCCGTCGTGTTCTTCAAAGACAATATGTCGAATCGCGTGCTCGTTTAGCAACCGTGTCGCTCCACGTAATACGCTGGCTTCATGGCCTTCCACGTCCATTTTCATCACGTCGAAATGGTCCGATGGAAACAGCCCATCTAATGTCGTCGTGGGGACATCGTACCCCTGCCCACTGGCGTCACCAGCGTCCGTGGCAAGATAGCCGACCCCTTCGTTACCTGCAAAATTTTCTGGCAACACCAGTTTTGCCGTGCCGGGTTTATCACTGAGTGCGACGGGATGCACATGGACTGTGGCCGTTCGGTCTTTGGGTAAGGCTGCGACGTTATCCCGAAGGCGTTGCCCCACGACCGGGTGAGGTTCAAACGCATGGACCGTTCCCGACTTCCCCGCCTTGGCGGCCATCAAGTTTGTCATGTACCCGATGTTGGCCCCCGCATCGAGGGCATGGCCGCCGATCGGTAAGAGGCGGTAGAGTAGCTCGGAAACCGCGATGTCATAAATACCAGTCGTCCAAACCGAAGCGCCGATGATCTCGTTCGGGTTCACCGTGAGCATGGTACCCCACGGCATTGGCACCGTGACAGGGTCACTTGACTTACCGGATAGGCCGCGCGCGATTCGCAGCGCGAGCTGTTGGGGTCGAAAAACATACCACGGTTTCCACACCGAAGGCATCACGATACTCCCGCTGATTTGGTTCTAAAGATCACGCGGCTAATGGCAGGGAGTTGCCGGGTCGGGTCACAGAGTGACCGGGCGCGACCTGGACCTGCTTCCCCGAGTCGTTGCCGTTCGCTGGGGTTCATAATCAGCGTTTCGAGGGCTTTCGCAACCGATTCGGGATCGTTGGGTTGCGTCAGGATGCCGCACGTGGCGTTGATCGTTTCTTGGCCGCCGCCGATATCCGATGTCACCACTGGCAACCCCGCCGCAAGTGCTTCAATGAACGCAACACCAAACGGCTCCGGACCCGTGTTGGGTTGGCAATAAACATCTGCGGAAGTCATCAAGTTGGAGACATCCGACCGTTGCCCGAGAAACCGAACCCGATCGGAGATCCCAAGTTCTTCGGCCCGAGTTTGAAGTTCCAGAAAAAATTGTTGCTCGCTCGGCCGTTGTGGCCCGCCGGCCAGCCACGCAATCCAACCGGGTATCGACGCCAATTTACCAAGCGATTCAACAAGAACAGCCGCACCTTTCCAGCGTTCCAGACGACTGGCGAGCAGGATGACTACGGCGGCGTCCGGCGTGTTCAACTCCGCTCGCACCGAGGCGCGATTCGTGGAGCGGTCCGCAACCGTGTTGCATTCGACGGGAATGTAAACAACTTCACTCGGCACGTTCGGAAAGACTTTCGAGACACTTTTGGCCGAAAAGCCGCTGTTCACAATGACGGCATCCGGCGGCGTGCGGCTGGCCCAGCGTTCGACCCAGTGTTTGCCTTTTAACTCGTCGTGGACCCAATTTATCAGACGAACCCCTGCGGCGCGAACGGCCGGCGCGAACACGACGTGCGGCCAACAGGCGTGACAGACGACCGCGTCATATTGACGCTGTTTCAACACGGCTTTTAGGGTTCGCCGCGCCCGCAGAACGGTCCACGGTCGGCTGATTCGCACGGCACCGAGGTCGTGGAGTGGTACGCCAGCCGCGGCGAGTTCGTCCCACATCCGCCCCCGGAAGCACAGCCCGAATTCCGGCTCCATTTCCGGCGCGAGGTGTCTCAACCGCGCCAACGTGTCGAGCAGACGCTCAATGCCACCGTACATGTTGCCGGCGTATAAATGCAGAACCCGACTCATCGACTCTTCCTTCCCACTTGGTTCCGGATCACGTCGTGGTAAATCGCCAAGCAGTGCTCCGCCATCACGTCGGCGCTGAACCGATTGATGGCGTCGGCTCGACCTTGATCGCTCAGCCGTTGGCGCAAGTCGGGTTCGGATCGCAGGCGATTGGCCGCCGCTGCGAATGCACTCGGGTCGTTGACGGGTACCGTGAGTCCGGCGTGGTCGTGGCGGCAGACCCAGGGTACGCCGCTGTGCGGAATCGCGGTGTTGATCGTCGGGCAGCCGGACGCCATTGCTTCGACTTGCACGAGGCCAAATCCTTCGCTACGGGCGTTACTCGGGAACCAGTGGGCGGTGGCCGCGTGGTAGGTGCCGATCAGTTCGTCCGGGGTCGCACGCCCTTGCCACACGACGCGGTCCGCGACTCCCAGTTCGATGGCTTTCGCCTTCCACGCGGCCTGCATCGGCCCGGTGCCGATCACGATTAACGTACCGGGGACCGTCTTCAAGGCTTGCAACGCCACGTCCAACGCCTTGTAGTAAATCAACCGACCGACGGTCACCCAAATCGGCCCAAGGTGACGCTTCCAAAGCGTCTCGGCGTAGTCCAGGGCAGCGACCGAAGGCTTCGTAAACGGCGTCACATC
This sequence comes from Fimbriiglobus sp., assembly GCA_043785105.1. Classification (GTDB taxonomy): domain Bacteria; phylum Planctomycetota; class Planctomycetia; order Gemmatales; family Gemmataceae; genus Fimbriiglobus. Next base: position 25,103 of record JAYVXO010000239.1, on the reverse strand, counting down.
AATACCAAGTGGCAGTGCTTCGACTTTATTACGGAATCGTTGCAGCAGGGCAGACCCGTCGATGTAGTTCGGTGAATCCTGCAACACACGCGCCGCACGACGGTACAGTGCCGTCTCGAACGGGCGAACGAAGTGGCGGAGAACCCGTTGGCGAATAATGTCGCTGTGGTGCGTCACGATCAGCGGGTGAATGCGTCGGTTGGCGAGAACAGCGAGCATCATCGTAATGTTCGGGGCGTGCAAGTGCCAAATGTCCGGGGGGTCGGATTGCAACTGCTTCAACAGGCGTGGCAGGTTCGGTGCCAGATCGAGTTTTGCGACACACCCGAATCGCCCCGACCGATGAATCGTCACGGAACCATCACTGTCACGTGAATCCGGTGTTCGGCGAAATCGCTCGAACGTGACATCTTCGTCCGTCGTCGTTGCATGATTGACCACAACCACATCAACAGCGACGCCTCGTTCAGCCAACCCCATCACCAGCGTGCGGGTGTGGTTCTCAATCCCACCGGATGCGGGCGGGTAATATTTCCCTAACTGCACGACACGCAACGGTTTAACAGCCAAATCCTGTCAATGAATTTCGGGCGGTCCGCGTGCGGCTTCGCCTTGGTCGGTTGCTCCGGGAAGCACCGATATCCACAGTGAGAACGACTCAGGACATCTTAACAAATCACCAGCGTCATCTTACCGCGCAACCGATTGCGGCAACGCCGCGTCGGAAAAACCCGACCCTCACAGGTCGATGAAGTCTGGCGCAATCATTGTACTTGGTACACGAATCCTTCGGATCAAGCTAGAATGTCAGCGGTTGCAGATTCTCGGTCGTGGGTGCGAATCATGGCAGTGGCGTCACGGTTGTTGAAACTCCGAATGCTTTGGGCGGGGCCGGTCCACATTTTTCGGTGGGTAGCCGCGAGTCCATTGTGGTTGAAGCTACTCCTGGGCATTTGCTTGACGGCTAGCCTCGGCGCGGCCGGATATTACGTGCTCCATAAACGAGTCCAGAACCGGGTCCAACGGGAGATGATCGACGGCTGGAAACGGTTCGACGACGCCGCGCGACAGGGTGATAAAGAGAAGATGAAGTTGGCGTTGGATGAGATTCTGATTCTCAAGCCAACCGACGAACTCGCCAAGCAGCGCAAGGCGACGCTCGAAAACGGCGAAGCCGCCCGCAACGACCCGGCCATGATTCTCTTGGCCATGCGCACGAACCTGCGGGAAAAGAAGTTCCCCGAAGCCCTGCGGGAAGCGGAAAAGTGGCTCGCGCTGGAACCCCACGATTGGATGGCGCATCTTGTGAAAGTGGCGGCGGCCTTGCACAACGGCGATCTGGTCACGGCGGCCAAAGAATTAGACGCACTGCCCGACCCGACCCACCCCAAAGCGAACCTCGATTCCACCGGCTTGCTTTACGCCTCGCAATTGTTTCGCGCGCTCGAACGTGATCCCACCGTGCTGCGAAACTTCGCCCAAAATCGCGTCCTCCCGTTTCTGCGGACCCCGGCAGCCCGAGGTCGCCCCGCGCAAGAAAAAGTCGGCCTCATTGAATGCTACTTGATGGCGTTTGAACCCACTCCCGACAAAGCGCAACCCGCTGTCCTACCCGAAGCTTGGTCCAGCGTGACGAAACTCGCGGACGCCGCCACTGATGACGCAACGGAACGGCTGGACGTACCCACGCTCCAACGAGTCGGACGACTGGCAACGCCGTTGCTGATCGCGCTGGATATTTTCCACAGACACAACCAAATTACCGCCGAGCAGTTCACGGACTTTCAACGGGAAGTCGAAGACCGAAATCGCCGGGTGTGGCAACTGGTCCGTCAAAAAGAGCCTCAATCTGCGGAAGCGTATCGGAGCTTGGCCCTGTCCTATAACCGCACCAAGGACTTTGCCAAAGTCCGTGAGCAAATCGTGCAGGGTCTCGAATCGTGCCCGGACGACCCCGAGTTGATGCAACTGTTTAGCCGCGTTTTACAGATCGACGGGCGGGCCTGGGAAGCGTGGCAGGAAATGAGCCTCCGCGCCAAACAACACCCCGATCAGCCGGTCTGGTGGCTCATGGCCATTGATGCGGCGGTGGCCGCCAATCGACGGGATTTAGCCTTGGAAGCCTGCCAAGAAATGCGCAAAGTCTCGCCGACAAATCGGCTGGTCACGCGGGTCGAAGCCCGGCTCTGGCTCGATGCGGGCAACGCCCATCAAGCCGCCCAACTCCTGAACACCTTGAACCGCGCGGACCTGGCGCGGGATCCCGAAGCAGTTCAGCTTTACGTGCGGGCGTTGGCAGATGCGGGACTGGAAGTTCAAATTGAACCGTTGTTAGAAGTCGTGGAGAAAGCAGCCGATCAGTACAACACGCCGCAACCGATTGTGAGTGCGTTGCGCGGCTGGCTGGACGCGAAGCCGGACTTGGCACGGGCTACGAAAATCGTCGGTCGCCTGACAACCCTGGAACGGCGCTGGCCAGACTTACCTGAAATGTACCGCATCCGGGCCGAAGTGTTGTTCCGCATCGCGGAGCTTTCCACCCCAAGCTGGGACAGCGTCAAAGTGGCAGCGGCGGTGCAAGCCTGTGAACGCTTCCGGGCGAAAGTGCCCACCGACCGGGACAACGCCACCCTGCTCATGATGCTCCGGTGTTACGGCGAGAATAACCCGGAACAAGCCTACCGTGATGCCGAACCGTTGCGCAACGCGGAATCCGACCCGCTTCTAACGGTCCAGCATCTCGAACAACTGGGCATGGTCTACCGGCTGAATAAAAAACTGCCGGACGCGATTCGCCTACTCCAACGGGCCACTCGGTCCAACTCCGCGACCGCCGGGTGCTTTACGCAGCTCGCCCTGGCTTACCACGCCAACGGCCAAAAGGTCGAAGCCCGCCAGACCCTGGAAATAGCACGGGTCCGCCCTCGGTCAGCGCGGGAACAAGACGACTACCGAATTGCCGCCCAAACTCTTCAACGGGAGACACCGTGACTTTGCGCCGATTGATTGCTTCCCTCGTGTTACTCGCGTCGTTCTTGGGCATGACAGCCTTGGCCCAACCCCCTGCCAAGCCAGCGGTCACCGCCGAGGAAGAGCAAGCCCGCGAACTTTTCGCGGCTCAAAAGTACGAGGACACCTACAAGGCCCTGCAAGCCGCTGTGAGCAAGAACCCCAAGCTCCCGCCGGCGCGCATCCTACTCGCGTCGATGTTTTACCAAGCCAAGCAGGGGCAACTCGCCCGGCAAACCCTCGAAGCCGCCGCGTCCGAAGAGCCGAAGCACCCCGAAGTTTTCTTGATGAACGCGAACTTCGCGTTCGGCGAGGGACGCCTGACGGACGCGATTCTGAGTTGCCAAGCCCTCCTGCAAGTTGCCACGGACCCGCGCTGGGATCCGGAGCAACGCAAGCGATTTATGAGGGAAGCTCGCCTCGGTCTTGCCGCCTCGTATGAGGGGCGGCGGGACTTCACGAGCGCGAAAGAGCACCTGATGGCCGTGTTGACCGACGATCCCAAAAACGGGCCGGCCCGGACCCGCCTGGGGTCCGCAACCTTCTTGATGAACAAGCCGGACGAAGCGCTCGTCGAATTTCAAACCGCCTACCGCGACGACCCGGCGTCCGAACTGCCCGAACTCCAAATGGCCGCGTTATACAACTCGCAAAACGCGGACGAGAAAGCGGAGGAGTGGTTCAAAAAGGCCGTGACGACCTACGCCTCGAACCCGAAGTCGCACCGTGCCTACTCCGCTTGGTTGATCGACCATTCGCGGGCCGCCGAGACGGAACTGTACTTAAAAACCGCCGCCCAACTGGACCCGACCAGCAAGGAAACCGCCGCGTTGCAAGGGCTAGCCGCCCGGTACCGCAAGGACTTCGCCGCCGCCGAACCGATCTTCCAGAAGCTGCTCCAGGATTCGCCCAACAACGCCTTTGCCGCCTGGAATCTGGCCCTGACGTTGGCCGAATCCCCGATGAAAGACAAGCAAGTACGGGCGGTGGAACTCGCCGAATCCGAGGTGCGGAAGAACCAGAAGAATGCCGAGGCGTATGCCGTTCTGGGGTGGTGTTATTACAAGGCAGGCCAACTCGACAACGCCGAAAAAGCCTTGTCGAACGCCATGCAATCCGGCTCCCTCTCCCGCGATGCCGCCTACTTCTTCGCCCGCATCCTCGTCGATAAACAACGCCACGACGACGCCTACAAAATCCTAAAGTCCGTCGCCGACGCCCGCGGCCCCTACGTCTACAAAGCCGAAGGCACCGCCCTGTTAGCCGAAGTTGAAAAGAAACTCCCGCCGAAGAAAGACGAGAAGAAGTAAAGGCAGGATCATCCGAGCCACGACCGTGAGGGAGTGGCCCAACCTGCCACCCTCGTTCCGCTTCCCGATGGTAAAACAACGTGTCGTGCGAGGCGGGTTGGGCCACTCCCTCACGGTCGTGGCTCGGATGAGATTCGTTACGCAAACCGCGCAACGTCGGAGCAATCCATCCTGTGGAGGATTCTAATGGCGAGTGCAATCATGGGCAAAGTGCTGGTGACAGCAACAGTCGAGAACTTGGACGACCTGTTCGCGGTCCAACGGGGCGCGCTTGCTGCGGACCAAGTCCGGCGGGTTGAGGTAGGCGATGCCTTGATCGACACCGGGGCGACCGGGCTGATGGTCCCGAAGCGGCTCATCGCGGCACTCGGGTTGGAGCCGCTCCGGATCCGTCCGGCTCGCACAGTCGCCGGCCCAACGCCGCTTCAAATCTATCGAGCCGTCCGGCTAACAATTCAGGGGCGGGATTGCATTAGCGATGTCGCCGAGATCCCCAATGAATTCTCGATCATCGTCGGACAGGTTCCGCTGGAGTTGATGGACTGGATCGTCGATCCACGGGGACAGCGGCTGATCGGCAATCCCGAGCACGGTGGCGAACACATGGTCGATGCTTGAACACGTCAATTTAACGCAGGGTGTTGACTGCGCCACTGGCCGTCACGGCTCACCCACAACGATTCCACGCACACGGTACGCTGCGGTTTTATCGGTGCAAGTGTAATTCATGGCCAATTGATTGCAAAACTACATTCGGTGCGCTCTTATCTGGAGTGATGTTTGCAAACGATCGGTAGTCTCCCATAGTAGGACCGTGAGTTGGTAGCACTTGGAGGTCTAACGAAAATTGTTTCATTTCCAGATAAGCATACCGTGTGAAATACGAGATTTCTCGAAGTTTTGGCTCGCTCGGTTGCGAGTTCACCGTCATGAGGTAACCGTATGGCGGAAATGAAAACTCCGCGCCGTACATCGCCTTTCCGTTGAGAACATCGAGAGACAAACTTGGCGGTGCGTCTCTCAGTGGTCCGGGAGCAACAAGGTAGACCCAAAATCGGTATTTCGGGTCAAGGTAGCGTTGCTCTTTGTTGAGAACGAAACGAACGAGAGGTGCCTTATTGCTTGGATCGAGATAATCCCCGTACCGCGCGAGGAAGATTGTCGATACTTGTTTGATTACCGGCAGAGGGAAAATGAGTGATAATTCCATGACCCCAGACCGCCCCTTTGTTCGGTCATAGAACTCCTTCCCTTTTCGGCACCAATCGGCAAAATACGGCACATACCATTGGCCGGTTTTCCAGTTGCATGGCTGACAAATCGAATTGCGTCCATAGCCCCTTTGAAATTGTTTCCCTATCGCAGGAAGATTCTTGCCTGGACCACGATTCCAATAGACATCTGCTGAAGTGAACAGAACTTTGCAATCGTTGAATGCAGAGTGAGGCGGGGTGTGCTCAAAAGACAAATCTCCCTCTGAGCCACAGATAATACAAATTCCTTTTGGCATCTTAGCGGACATTGAAACCTCGTGGATGACAAATACGCGAATTGTCTCATCATCAACGACTGAATAACTTGGCATAGGTTCGGAGGCGTTCTGCAGATTTTGACTGCACAAACCATCCCCATACACGAACAAACGGCTCAGCCAAAGCAACCATCTGGTCGCAAGCTAAACCGTCTGATGTTGGGCGTCAAGTTTCGCTTTACGCCGCTTCGCTTTGGCTCTTCGGCAACTCGAAGAGTTTGCCTTCGGGGCGGGGCATTTTGTTGGGGCCGGTGGCGCCGTCGGGGGTGCCTTCCCATTGGTGGGCGCGGACGCTTTCGAGGACGCGGTGGGCGATGGCTAGGGCGTCGCGGCCGGCTTCGCCGGTCACGCGGGGGGTGCGGTTGTGGCGGACGCAATCGACGAAGTCCCGCAGTTCCGCCGTGAGTTGGTCGCACTTGCGGTCACTGTCAATGTTCAACACTTCGAGGTGACGACCGAACACTTCGTCCTTGAGGCGGGCTTTGGCGGCGGTGTCCATGCGGTCGATGCGTAAGCCTTGGCGTCGCACTTCGTCACTGACTTGCACGAGGTGGAGTTTGCGACTCACGAAGTCGATACCGGCGTAGCCTTCCGGCGCCCAGACCCGTAGCCGCCGTTTGGGACGGGCGCTGATGCGACTGGCCGTGATGTGAGCCACGCAACCCGTCTCGAAGACCAACCGGGCGTTCACCATGTCTTCGTGGCCGCCCAACACGGCGGCGCCGACGGCGTGAACGTCTTTCACCGGGCCGCCCACGAGCGTCAAAATCAAGTCGATGTCGTGGATCATCAGGTCGAGGATCGCGCCAATGTCGGTGCTGCGTCCGGTGAACGGGCCATGCCGTTCGGCTTCGATAAACTTTGCGGTGATCGGGCGCTTGATGAGTTCTTCAAAGGCGGGGTTGAAGCGTTCGATGTGACCGACTTGCAACGCGGCGCCGCTTTGTTGTGCGATCGTAATCAGTTCATCGGCTTCATCGACGGTCTTGCAGATTGGTTTTTCAACGAGTGTTGCAATACCCCGGCGCAAGAACTCACTGGCAACGTGGTGGTGAAAGCTCGTCGGTGTCACAACCGAAACCGCATCGACTTGGTCGAGAAGGGGTTCATGTCGATCGTAACCGCGTGACCCGTGCCGTTGGGCGACGGTCAACGCTTGAGCGCTGCTGGCATCGACGACACCGACCAACTCGACGTCCGGAAAGCTGGCTAGAATCCGCGCGTGGTGCTGGCCAAGGTGTCCGACTCCGATCACCGCTATCCGCAACCGGGTCATGCCGTCCCTAGCCTTCGTCAAATGGGAGTCAGTACCGTCCTTGGTCTGACGCCGAGTAACCCGCCCAGTTTTGGGTGCGTGAATCGCCTCGTCATGAGGGTCAGCACGGGGTGGGGGCGGTGGAAACGGAACCATACTCATGCCGCACGCTGTCGCCGGGGAAGGGACACCCGAGTTGGGAGTATCTCGTCGTCCGTCATCGTCAACTTCACCAACGTTCGGTGTACCAACGTTTTCGCCAGTGCCACGTTCAACGCATGTCCGGAACGGTAGGCAACCAGATGACCGACAACATCGAAGCCACACAACGCCAAGTCGCCGATCAGGTCCAGAATCTTATGCCGGGCCGGTTCGTCTGCATACCGCAACTTGTTGTCAATTAACCCTTGCGGTCCAAATACCAGCACTTCGGACGCGGTCAGGTGCGTTCCAACGCCTTGTTGGCGAAGGACATGCGCTTCTTGTTCCAGCAAGAACGTCCGACACCCGGCCACGTCCCGCATGAACGAGTTCGGCGAGACCGTCATCGTGTACGCTTGTCGTGGAATCGGTGCTCGTGAGCCGTAATCCAGGATGTAACTCGCGCTCAACGTCGGGTGGTTCAACGACTCGGGCGGGTGCAACCCGATTGTCGCGCCGCCTTGGCTGACTACGACGGGTTCGGTGGGTGCCCAGATCGCACGGCGGTCGGATTGCAACACAATCCCCGCGTGGCTCAGGACTTCGGTAAACCCGAACGCGGAACCATCTAATCCCGGTGGTTCAACGGCATCCAGTTCGATGACGCAATTATCAATTCTCAAGCCGGCCAGTGCGGCCAGGACATGTTCAACCAATGTCACGCCGGTTTCGATTGTCCCGAGCGTGGTCCGACGATTGGTGCCGGTGACGCGATCGGCGCGTGCCGGGGTCATCGGGCGGTACGGCAAATCGGTCCGCACAAAAACCAGCCCCGAATTGATCGGTGCCGGGCGAAACCGTAAGCGAACGTGCGCGCCGGTAACGATACCGACGCCGCGCACTTCGGCTGATTGGGCCAACGTTCGTTGGTGTCTGTAACCAATCCGTCGCACGACTCCCGCCCTTCCGGCGCAAGGCCAGTCCAAAACACCCTTTATAGGGAAATCAACCGCGACGGCTCAGGTTTACTCTAGGGTGAATCAGAGTGGATCACCCTTGGCCGAATGGTGTTAACCATCGGCCAAGATTAAAAGATACTTCATCCGGCTTGCTCAGCTTACCCAATTTCGAGCAAATTTGTTGCCGGTTACGGTCTCGGGGTGCCAGGAGTCGGCACAATCGCGCCACCTGTCGGTGCCGGTACGGTCCCCGCAGCCTGTGTCACGGCTGGAGCTGGGAAGCTCTTATTGAGTGTCGCAATGAGAACGTCGGTCATGTCCGCCGACGGGCTGACGTAGAACGGCATCGCGGCTGGCGGTCGCAACTTCAGGTCGTAATACAGTGGGCTGTTCAATTCTTCCGCCGTGATGGCATCCGGGTATGCCATCACCAGATCGAACCCGTTCGCTTCGACTACGGCTTTGACGCAGCTTTGGATTTCCGCAAACAGGTTGCGGAGATACCCGGCAGATTCTTCGTCGAGTTGCTTGCGGTAGTTGCGTTGCTTATCTTCCAACTGACGTTGGAATTCAACCAACTGCTTCCCGAGGGCTTCTCGCTGAATTTCCGTCTTCTCAATTTGAATCTTGGCTTGCGTTTGGGTGATTTGGTCGTTGAGCTTGACCAGTTCGCCCGAGGCCATCGTTCGCTTGTCGTTCATGACTTTAGCGAAGTGCTGCCAGCGGGAGTAATCGCGCATGACTTTGGCGACGTTGAACACCGCAACGCGGCCACCAGGCTTCGCTGTTGGGGGTGCCCCGGCTGCGGGGGCTTGGGCCTGAATTTGCCCGGCGAGATAAACCGCCGCGCCAAGGCCGACCAATGCTGACAAATAAACGAACAGACGCTTCACGAGATGCCCTCCTCTGCGGTTTTCGGGAGTGTCGAACCTGTTCCGAAGTTCAACCAACCCCAACGAGCGAACGTCCAATGTTCACCCGGTTCTATGGCCCGCAGTTTTTACCCGAACCAACTAATCGCGTCAATCCGAAGGATCGAACTCACTCCCCCACACCCCGTAAGCCGATTTCACACGGGTTATTTCGATTGGCTCGTGGAGGCGGTCATGAAAATCAGGGGCGGCGTCCTGGCTTTGCTTTCCGGGCTAATGCCGTTGTGCGGTTGTGGAAAACCCGAACCGACCGTACCTGCCACGGTTCATGGCCTCGTCACGTACCAAGGTCGCCCACTGGCTGGCGGACTGATCGTGTTCGCACCGGACAAAGAGAAGGGCAACACCGGCAAATCCCTTTCGGCGAAAATTGATTCCAGCGGCAACTACAAGCTGAGCCACGAAGGCAACGCCACCGTCACGCCCGGTTGGTACCGCGTCGCCATCGCCGACCCGCCCGACGTGTTCACCGAAGCCAGTGGGTACCCCCGCTTCCCCAACGCGCTCCGCCGCCCCGATAAATCCGGCATCGAACGCGAAGTGGTCAGCGCCAAAGACAACGGGATTGATTTCGTGATCGAAGTGTCGGGGGAGTAGTTTGCGTTTCATCCGCAGTTGACACTTTTCGATGTATCGGGGTATTTACCAAGTTCACGAATTTGCCAGTGCCGGTGGCTGGTGGGGTGGGGTATCTCGAATGGGCTTCTTGCAGGACGCAACGGCCGTTGAATTGCCGACACGGATTTCGCCCGTCACGCCGACGGTTTCCGTGTGCATCGTCAACTGGAACTGCGTGGCGTTGCTGCGCAAATGTCTCGTCTCGCTGTACGATCAACCGCAAGGGATCGACTTCGAGACGATCATCGTGGATAACGCCTCGTCGGACGGCGCCGCCGACATGGTGGCCGCCGAATTCCCGCAAATCGTACTCGTCCGCAACAGCGACAATCGTGGGTTCAGTCGGGGCAACAACCAAGCCGCCCATCTCGCGCGCGGTCGGTACCTGTTCTTCCTGAACAACGACACGGAATTGCCGCCGAACAGTCTCGCGGAATTTACCCACTTCGCGGACCGTCACCCCGGCGTCGGAATGCTGGGGCCGAAACTGCGTGGCGCCGACGGCGCGTTGCAAATTAGCTACCGCACCAAACCGACCCTGAACGCGATGCTGCACCGCATCACGTTCCTGCGCTGGACGGGACTGTTTCGCAAAGCGTACTACCGCTACCGCCGCGACACCTTTGAACCCGACGGCGTCCGCAACGTCGAAGTGCTGATGGGCGCCGCCGTGTTCCTACCCAAGACCGTGTTTGAAAAAAGTGGCCGATGGGATGAGCGCTACCGCTTCGGCGGTGAGGATCTGGACCTGTCCACCCAAGTGGGCCGCGATCACAAAGTGGTTTACTTCAGCAGCGTGGAAATCCTGCACTACGGGCGAGTTTCCAGCCGCGCCAACGTGAGCTTCAGCGCCCCAAACGTGGCCATCGGCTACGTTCACTACTTCCGCAAAGCCGGCGTCGGCCCAGTGGCGTTGTTCTGCTACAAGCTTCTGGTCACACTCGATACGCCGTTCCAAATCGCGGGCAAAACCACTCAATCCGCACTACGGTTAGCACGTGGCCGCCGCGCCAAAGCCACGAAAAGCTGGCTCGCAGCCAGAGGGTTATGGCACTTCTTCCGCAGCGAACTGGCGCGGTTTTGGGCGGCATAAAATAATCCCCGAAAGCCCATGAACGATCGTTCATGGGCTTTGCTTGGTCTTTGCACATCACGCCCCGTAGTCGATGTCTTCGATATTCGCGCGATGCTTCAGAATAAACTCGCGGCGACCTTCGACTTCTTCGCCCATTAGCGTGCGGAACATTTTCTCGGCGGCGAAGGCGTCGTTGAGCGTTACCCGCAACAACGTGCGCTTTTCGGGGTCGAGGGTGGTGTCCCAGAGTTCGTCGGGGTCCATTTCGCCCAGCCCTTTGAACCGCGTGATCGTCATCCCCTTCTCGCCCAGGCGTCGAATCTCCGACACCAGTTGCCGCAAATCGTCGAGATCCTTGCGGGCTTCGCCGTGCGCCAGTGCGAAGCGGACGAGCGGTTCACGACCTGCTAGTCGGGGTAGCGGAATCAAGTCACTTGCCTCGAAACCGGCGGCTTGGAGTTTCACCAGACAGCGGTTCATCGCGCGGATTTCGTGCCATTCCTCGACGCTGAACCGATAGCGTTCGTCAATCTCCGCCGGTTGCTTGCCCGCTTCGGCTAACGCTCCGGGTACGGGTACCGGCACGATCCCCCCGGTTGCCAGAACTTCGTCGCTCAGGACCAACTCCCGCCCGAGCCGCGTCGATTCGGATTGGCGGAATGTTTCGACTTCTTCAGAGGTGTGAAAGAAGAACTCTTTCAGCCCCAACCGCACGTGGAACATCGGGAACCCCGCCGCCGACAGCCGCTTCAGGAACGACGGAAGTGGGTGCCCCCGGCGTTCCAAAATGATGACCGCCGCTTCGACTTCGTCGAGGACCGGGATCAGCGTCGTCAATGTTTCGCTACTCAAGGTCCGTGGCGTGCGCCCGGACTCCGCCAGGATGACCACGGTCGTGTCCTTCAGCCCACGGGCGAACAGTTCCTTCACCATCTCGTGGCGGGTTTGGACGAACCGCGTTTCCTTCTTTTGCACCACTTTGAACAGCGGCGGGCGGGCGACGAAGAGATGGCCGTCTTCGATGAGCTTGCGCATCTGGCGGAAGAAGAACGTCAACAACAGGGTGCGGATGTGCTGACCGTCCACGTCGGCATCCGTGAGGATCACAATCTTGCCGTAACGCAGTTTGGCGATATTTTCATCAACCTCTTTTTCATCCTCTTTTTCATCGCCTCTAATATCAATACCGACAGCAGAGATCAACGCGGCGATTTCTTCGTTCCTCAACAACTTGTCCAATTTGGCGCGTTCGACGTTCAACACTTTTCCCCGCAACGGTAACACCGCCTGATACATCCGGTCGCGGCCACTTTCCGCCGACCCGCCTGCGGAGTCCCCTTCGACAAGGAACAGTTCGGACTTTTCGCGTTCTCGCGTGGTGCAGTCCATTAGCTTCCCCGGCAGCCCTCCGCCGGACAGGATGTTCTTGCGTTCCTTCAGCGTGTCGCGGGCCTTCTTCGCCGCGATGCGGGCCTCGGCGGCGAGTACGATTTTTTTACAAATCTGCTTCCCGACAGATGGGTTTTTCTCCAGGTACTCCGAAAGGAACTCGTACACGACGCTGGCGGTGATGCCTTCGACTTCGGGGTTGTTGAGCTTGATCTTGGTCTGGGCTTCAAAGTGCGGATCCGGGTGACCAATGCTGACGACCGCCGTGAGACCTTCGCGGAAGTCGTCACCCTTCAATTCCAAACCTTCCTTGAAGTGCCCCGCTTTTTTGCCATACGCTTGAAACACCCGCGTGATGCCGGTGCGGAACCCGGACAGGTGCGTGCCGCCCACGGGGTTGTATGCATTGTTGGTGTAACACCGCACCCGTTCATCTTCGCTGTCGCAGTATTGCAATGCAACTTCGACCGAAATGTTATCAACAATTTTGTGGATATAAATCGGCTGGTGATCGACCTTTTCGCCGGTGTTCAAGTACGCCACGTACTCCGCAATCCCGCCATCATATTTGAACAGTTCCGATTTCTTTTCGCGTTCATCGACCAGACTGAGGGCCAGCCCCTTGTTCAAAAAGGCCAGTTCCCGCAGGCGTTCGCACAAGGTGTCGTAGGAAAACTGCAAGTCGCCGAACACTTCCGGATCGACCTTAAACGTGATCGTGGTGCCAGTCAACTTGGCCGGCGCCGGGCCGATGTCCATGAGCTTGCTAGTGGCGAAACCGCGTGAGAATTCGATTTTGTAGACCCGATCATTGCGGCGAACTTCGGCGACCATCCATTCGGAAAGTGCGTTCACCGCTTTGGCGCCCATGCCGTGCAACCCCGCCGACACTTTGTACGCCGCGTTGTCGAACTTCGCGCTGTTGCCAATGATGGTCAACGCTTCTTCGAGCGCGGACTTTCCGGTTTCCGGGTTGGTGTCAACCGGGATGCCGCGACCGTCATCAACAACCGAGATTGAACCATCGACGTGGACGACAATTTTGATGATGTTACAAAACTTTGCGAGCGCTTCATCAACGGAGTTATAAACAATCTCAAACACCAAATGGTGTAACCCGGACGACTGCGTGTTGCCGATGTACATATCGGGGTTCTGTCGAATGTGCGCGGCATCGCGCAGCGTTTTCATGCTACTGCCGTCGTAAATCGCCTCGTCCGCACTGCCGGATGCGACGACCCCGCCTGTCAACTCACTCATAACGTTCATCCTTCTCGCGGTGACTGATCTTCACTATCGAATGTCTTAAACCATCGCTCAATTTTACCACACACCAACACGAAACTTCACATCGGTGATCGTCGTGGTTGGTAGTTTTTGGCGGATGGTGGTTAATATCTTTCGCTTCTGAAACTGGGCCAGTTCTTGCATCAACACGCCGTTGCGAACTTCGACTTCCAACACCCCACGCCGTATCGCACTGACTCGGGTATCGACCAGAAGTTCCGGACCTACGGTTTCCGCCCAAGCCCCTTCGAGCCGCACCCGCTCGGACTTGCGGCCCCACCCGCGTGCCGTGAACAAGCGGGCCAGCACTTCGGCGAGGTTCTCCGGTCCTTGGTTGCCGTCTGCCATGCTTCAAGTCCTTACTGTGTTTACAACCCCACCGATACTGTCTTCCTTCCCCCCGTATGCGGGGGGATTGAGGGGGGGTGAAGACCGTCTCCCTTCACTGAACGGTTCCCGAATCGGGTGGCTGGTTCGACCCCACCCCACCTCTCCCCGCATGCGGGGAGGGAGCCAGAGTCTTCCTTCCCCCCGTATGCGGGGCGATTGAGGGGGGTTGAAGACCGTCTCCCTTCTCTGGACGGTTCCCGAATCGGGTGGCTGGTTCGACCCCACCCCTCCCCGCATGCGGGGAGAGCGATTGATCCACTCACCCGGCTAGCGGCATCACGAGGTACACGTAATTCTCGCCGACGCGGAACACGGCGGGCTTTTGGCCGTCGGTCATTTCCAAAATGGCGGTCGGTTCGCCGTCGATGGCGCGGAGCATTTCCGTCAGGTACGCCGGGTCGAAGGCGATGTCCACGATCGGGCCGTTGTAATCGGGCAGTTCCATCTTCACTTCGCCACTGCCGGTTTCGGGACCGCGTGCCGTCAGGACCACGGAACCGGGTTCAAAGTGGAAATCGACGCGGCGGCTTTCTTCGTCCGCCATGATCGCGGCTTGGCGAACGCGGGCCATCAGTTCGGGCACGTTGATGGGCAACTTCACGTCCATCTTCTTGGGGATGATGTTGCGATACGGCGGGAACCGGCCTTCGACGAGGCGGGTGTGAATCAACGCCCGTTCGGTTTGGAACAGGGCTTCGTTCGGCTTCAGGACGATCTTCACGAGTTCGCCGTCGTCCGTTAAATTCCGCTCAAGCAGTTGAATCGTCTTCAACGGGATGAGGTGCGATTGCCCCTTCGGGTCGGTCGGGCCATGAACCGTGGCCGGTCCTTCGCACAACGCCAGCCTACGAGTGTCTGTGGCCACCAGACGGGCGATCTTGCCTTCGGCTTCCCAAAGTATGCCCGTGACGGCGAACCGCGTACTCTCACGTTTTTCGACGGCGAAGCTGGTCCGCTTCAACATCGTGCGGAGGATGCCCGCTTTGATTTCGTGGTATTCGGTCGCGTCGTCAAAGCCGGGAATTTCGGGAAACTCATCCGGGACACCACTCGGCAGTTCAAACCGCCCGGTGCTGAGCTTTATCGTCGTCGTTTCTTCGCCGACGTTGATGGTAATCTCGGGGTCCGTGGTTTCGCGCATGATCGAGATGAGCCGGGCCGGCGGAAGAATGGCTGCCCCCGCACGACCGACCTTCACGCCGCGCATCTCATAGCGGATGCCGACTTCCAGGTCCGTGGCCATGAGCGTGAGGCTGTCTTCGACGGCGATCGCTTTGATGTTGCTGAGGATCGGTTTGGTTGTCCGGGCGGCGGCGGCAACGCCAACGATCTGGCACGCTGTCAGCAAGGCTTCGCGTTGACAAGTTACTTGCATGTTGCCGCTCTCCAGTTTTCTTTAAGAATCACTTAGTTTAATCCAAAGTAACAGTAGTAAGGTCTTCGCCATTCCTGACGCGCAATCCCGTTTCGTACCAGAATCCACTACGAATGCAGGCGTTTCCCTGAACCGGCAACCTGTGGATAACTTGGCGCGCCGATGTTTGTACTGTGGCGCGCCGGGCCGCGCAAATCGGCGACTGTGTTCGGTTCCCGCGATCCCCGTGCTTGCGCGCCACTTGGGAACAATCGCGCGCCATTTGCGCACAGGGTTATCCACAGGGTGCGCGTCAGTCCTGTTTCGCTGCGCGTCATTGCAGTTCCGCCTTCAGTTCACGCACCGTTCGTTTCAACTTCGCGTCCGCCTTCAGTTCCGCCTCGATTTTGCGACACGAGTGCAACACCGTGGTGTGGTCCCGGCCGCCGAACGCCGCGCCGATTTGCGGCAACGATAACTTGGTCAACAACCGCGTCAAGTACATCGCTAATTGCCGCGGAATTAGCAGGGTCCGTTGGCGGCACTTACTCAGCACGTCCTTCGGTTTCACGCCGTATGTTGCGGCCACCTTCGCCACGATCCGTTCGACGATGCCGTGCCGCGATGTCGGTTTCTCGGGTTTCAACAGGTCGCGCACTGTTTCCGAATCAAGAGCACCCAAGATGCCGCGTGAAAGGGTTTTGAGTTGCGTTAGCGTCCCGAGGATCGTGCGCACGCCGCCCCCGGTGCAATACTTGGCCAGGAAGTCGATCGCGTCATCCGTCAGCGACAGTTTGCGGCTGTGGGCGAGTTGCTCAATCAGCGTCCGGCGGCTGGTCGGAGAGATTGGTTCGAGTTGCACCACCAACCCGGCAGCCAAACGGGATGTCAAGCGGCGCGGCAACTTCGACAACCCAGCCGGACCCGCGTTCGAGGTCACCACGGTCAACGACCGCCGCGAGTTCCGATAATCCAACAACCGGCACAGGTCACTGATACTTCGCGTTGGCAACAGGTGAACATCTTCAAGTGCAAGAAAGTCCATCCGCTGCAAGTCTTTGATTTCGTATTCCGAATCCGTCTGCGTCGTCGTCGAACGGGGGATTTCTTTGGCCGGCAGAGCTTGGGCGGACAGCCCCAATGGGGAATCGGTCAGTTTGCGAACGAGCGTCTGCACGAGCATCGACTTGCCGGACCCCGGTGGCCCGTGCAAAACCAGCGGGTTTGGGACCAGTTTGCGGTGCGATTTGGGGTGAGTTAACGTGCGAACTATTTGTCGCGCGGCAGCCACAGCCGAGGCGTTTTCGGGCAACGTAACAAACTCGCCCCAACAAGCAGGTTTCAAGCCAACACCGAACTGAGAAACGGTTGGGGACATTATTGCAAATTATACGAAAAAGCACCCACGCTGAGTAGTGGCATCCGCGAACCGCAAGTGCATGAAAATCAACGAGATGGAATGATCGGACCGATTGGGTTTTCGGACGATCTCGGGTTTGGGAATCAACGGCGATTGCGGACGAGTGAACGTCACAAAACGCGGTGGGGACTGCTTCCTGTTTGGTGGCCCCGGTAGGGGTCAAGGGATGTAGCCACGGGTAGAGCGCTTCGCGCATCCCGTGGAAGTGGATGCCCGATTTGCTGCTGCCCTGGAGGGACAGAGGAATTCCTTCGCCCCTCCAGGGCGATTTGCCAATGGACTTCCACGGGTTACGCGAAGCGCTCCACCCGTGGCTACATCCCGATGCCCCTCCAGGGCATGAAAGCCAACCATTTACCCTCGTTGTCGCACGGCGTGTACGCATTTTGTGATGCGATCCGTGGCGTCGTCGATGTCCTGTTCCGTCAACATCGTGGACAAGCTAAACCGGATTGCGGAGCGTAATCGTTCCTCCGAAACGCCCATTGCTTCTAACACCGGCGACGGTAACAAGCTGCCCGACGAACACGCGGACCCTGTCGAACACGCGATGCCCGCCAAGTCCAAGCTGACTAGCAACACGTCCGAGCGACACCCGAGGAACGAGACGTTCACCGTTGTCGGCAAGCTGCAACCCCACCCCGTAGCCCCCTGGGGAAGCGCGGTCTTCTCTCCCCCCGTTTGCGGGGGGATTAAGGGGGGTTGAAGCCGCCACCCCACCCCAGCCCTCCCCGCAAGCGGGGAGGGAGGAAGAGAGGTCTTGCTCCCCTCTCCGCGTCGGGGAGTGGCCGGGGGTGGGGTGGCTTCGGTATCTTCTGCTGAATTCAGCACGATGTCTGGGATCGCCTCACAGAGTTTCGAGACAAACCGCGTTCGCAACGCCTCCAGTTTCGCAAGATTGCTGGCCATGTCTCGCACGGCCACTTCCAGTGCCGTCGCCATGCCGACGGCCAGCGCAACCGGCTCCGTACCGGGACGTAAGCCTTTTTGTTGATGGCCGCCGAACAGACGCGGTCGGCACTTCGTCCCGCTCTTCAGGAGCAACACCCCGACCCCCTTGGGGCCACGGAATTTGTGGGCGGAGGCGCTGAGGGTTGTGACGCTGAGATCGTGGAAGTTCACCGGGATTTTGCCAACAGCTTGCGCGGCGTCACAATGGATGAACAGTTCCTTGTGGAACTTCTTGGCAACGCGGCGCACCGGCTGAATGGCCCCGGTTTCGTGGTTGACGAGCATCAAACAAATCAACCGCGTGTTCGGCGTGACCCGTGCCACAACCGATTCCGTTTCGACCACGCCCCGTTCTGAAACCGGCAACCACTCGACGACCACGCCGTGATTCGCATGTTGCTTCAACGGCTCAATCACGCACGGGTGTTCAATGAGCGACGCCAAGATGTGCGGCGAATCAACGCCGAGATTTAGCCCCAAAATCGCAAGGTTGTTCGCCTCGGTCGCGCCGCTGGTGAACACGATTTCATCCGAATCCGCACCCAGCAACGCCGCCACCTTGTCCCGCGCGTCTTCGAGAAACTGCCGTGCCCGTCGCCCCATCTGATGCGCCGACGACGGGTTGCCAAACGCCTCCGCCATCACCGGCCGCATCGCCTCCCAGGCTTCCGGCAAGATCGGCGTCGTGGCGTTGTGGTCGAGGTAAATGGAGGTCATAGCGACACTGTATTCAACCGGGTTCGCCAAACGGGAGTTGCACGAACGGGAACAAAATGGGGGCCCTTGTGGACCCCTGGTGGTTCCTACTACCCGAACTTTCTCGGGGTTCAGAACCAGACTTGTTTGTACACTACTTCAGTCCACTTATACAGATCAAAATGCAAGTCGCTATTTAGGGGGGCGGAAAAATGTGGGGTGTCACCGAAATCACAGAGGGTTGCGTTAAGAACGACTACCTGCTTTTATCGGAGTTGCGGTCTCTCTTTCCGCCCGACGTGTTCGGCGGCACGAACAAGCACGAAGCCGCGATCAAAACGGTTCGTGTGTACTGGGGCGGCGAACCTGTTGATACAGATCTCGTGGCGTCCGACGGCGCGTTCCGGAGTCGGGCATGGGTCGGTGAGTTCATACGCACACACGGGCTTAAGGTCGGCGACCGCGTGGTTGTTCAGCAGATCAGCACATATGTTTTTCACGTTTACCCGGTTCGCGGAGTTGGGTTGGGCGTTCAATCTTAGGCGTAGTGCAATTGTGTCAAGTACACGCGAACCGGCTGCGTCAACTGCCGGGTGGTCTGGATCGTTCAATTAGGTTGGTGAATGGACAAGACACTCCCGTCGTCTGAGGCAATCCACCCCGGCAGTTGACGCAGCCGGTTCGCGTGGACCGCCGGATAACGGTTGCGTTGTGACGGGCACTGCTGTATCGTTCACATCCTGCCGGTTAGTTTGTGTTGATCCTGCCGACGAGTCACGTTTCTGCCAAGGGTGATTGATGATCCCGCCTACCGCAAGTTGCTCTCAGTTTAATTCGACGAATCACCTTTCGCGGCGGGGGCTGTTGCAAGCGGGCACGCTCGGCGTTCTGGGGCTGGGGTTGGCGGATGCGTTGCGACCGACCGTCGCGGCTGAATCTGGCAAAGGCACGGCGAAAGCGTGCATCGTGCTGTTCATGTGGGGCGGGCCGAGCCACCTCGACACGTGGGATCCCAAGCCCGACGCCATGAGCGAAGTCCGTGGGCCGTTTCGCACGATTCCCACGACGACGCCCGGACTGCGGATCAGTGAACACTTCCCGAGGTTGGCGAAACTTGCCCATCAGTATGCCCTAATTCGGTCCATGACGCACAACGACCCCGCACACTTATCCACAGTTCACCACACCTTAACGGGGCGACTGGCACCACGACCCAACTCGGACCAAGACCCGCCCAGCCGGTTCGATTCGCCGCATATCGGCTCCATTGTGGCGAAGTTGAAACACGGTTCCGGTCCGCTGCCGGGGTTCATCACGTTGCCGTGGATCGTGTCGCACCCCGCCGCGCCGGGTGGCGTGGCACCGGGGCAGAGTGGCGGTTGGATGGGGCAGACCCATGACCCGTTCCTCGTCAGCGGCGATCCCAACCACCCGCAATTTCGCGTCGGCGGACTCGCGGAGACGGGGGACGTTTCGTATCAGCGGCTGAACGGCCGGCACGCCCTGTTGCAACACCTTGATGCCAAATCAACCGACACCGGCGGGTACGACACGATGCAGCAAAAAGCGTTCGGGCTGCTGTCGTCGCAAGAAGCGGAAACGGCGTTCGACTTGTCAAAGGAACCCGTTGCGATGCGTGACCGCTACGGCCGCCACACCCACGGCCAATGCTGTTTGCTCGCCCGCCGGATGATTGAAGCTGGCACGAAGCTAGTTTGCGTGAACTGGCCGAACGACGGGCAAACCTTCTGGGACACCCACGGCAACAACTTCAACTCGTTGAAAACCCGTCTGATGCCCCCAGCAGACCAGGGGTTTTCGGCGTTGTTGGAAGACCTCGACCAGCGCGGAATGCTGGACGAAACCCTCGTGGTTTGGGTCGGCGAATTTGGCCGCGCGCCCCGCATCAGTGCTGCAAGTGCGGGGCGAGAACACTGGCCCCGCTGCTACTCCGCAGTGCTAGCCGGCGGCGGCGTGCGTGGCGGAATCGTGTACGGCTCCAGCGATAAAATCGGCGCCTACCCCGCCGAAAACCCGACCTCCCCCGCCGACCTCGTCGCCACAATCTACACCGCGCTGGGCATCCCCCCGGACACCACCGTCCTGGACCGCCTCGGTCGCCAACTCACCCTCACCGACGGCACCCCGATCCGCTCCATCCTGAGTTAACTAACTTGCGACGCCCGCGCCCGTTGTCGCGCAATCGGGGTGCTGCTACATTGTTGGGGTCGGAGGAGCGGTGCTCGAGTGGTTGAAGAGGCGGCACTGGAAATGCCGTATACGGGTATCCCCCGTATCGAGGGTTCAAATCCCTCCCGCTCCGATTTTGGATTGGCTAGAGGATTGTGAAGGTAGTTTTGGTTGCAGACTTCCGTGTCGCGCACTTCGAATCATGATGATACTGGAGTGATCCACCCTTCTCTTTGGAGGTTGTCCCAGGCGCAGCGAATGTGTTGTTCTCGGAACATTTGTTTGCGAGCATTCCAATTGTGGACACTGCTTACAGCTTCGTCTGCATTGCAAACCGATTCTTTGGATGCAACCCAATGAACGGTAGCCAACAATTCCATTCCATAGGAAGTTTCAAATCCCTTAATCAAATTCGCTACCCGATTGAATTTCTCTAAGGTTGAGTCGTGTTCGCGCAAAAACATCGCTGATTGTTCGGATGCGGAGTCAATCAATTCAATTTGTTTATCTGGGGCGTCTTCCGCGTCGCCGAAACCGATGATGAAATGTCCTTCGATCAACGAAAGAACGTGCCGCAAGTTCTCCGAGTAAGGACCATACGGTCCTTTTATAAATCGCAATTTAAGTAACTCGCCAGCCTCCTGCATAAAGTACATGAGCTTGTGAATCTCAAGCAACGTGACGTAAGGATCCATTACTGCTGCCAAATACCGCTGCATCAACCCGAGAAGAGCAGCTCGTCCGGCGGTCATTGAGGGCGACGTTTTCAGCTTCGCCATTGAGGCAACTTCTGGAGCGCCTGCGGGTTCGTACACCACTACATTGACGTCGGGAAGTAGGCGAAAAGCGGATTCAATTAACGGCCATACTTCGCTCCAATCGAGGCCGCCGAGACCACAACCCAAAGGAGGAATTGCTATAGACTTAATGTTTCGTCGGTTCACTTCTTCAACGAGTGATACTAGACCTGATTGAATGTCTTCTAATCTGCTTTTACCTTTCCAATGCCTTTTCGTCGGAAAATTGATTATGTAGCGAGGGTGTTGAAGCTGACGCAAGTCAAAAACGTGCATCGTCCCAGGATGAAGCTCATGCCGGTCGCAGACAGCTTTGTAGGCTTTATAGTTCTCAGGAAAGTCCTTTCGAAATTGTAGTGCGATCCCGCGCCCCATGACCCCTACGCAATTGACCGTATTGACCAAGGCCTCTGCGTCCGCCTTAAGGATATTCCCCTGCGTCCGCTCGATCATCGTCATTCCCTCAAAAATACCAACTGGGTTCGCACGTCAATTCAGGGCTATGTACCGCATTCCTGATGGCGGTGTCAACTTGTTCTCGAATCCTTTCGTTCTGTACGCCGATTTTCTCGATCAATTCCCAAGGGAAGAACTCGAATACCAGAAATTCCGCCTGTTTGCCATCCTTGATCTCAGGTTTACTGAAATCGGTTGCGATCACAGCAGCCCAGTTTATCTCTTCAAGTCGCCCCAGTTGATTGTAAAAATTTGCGTATCCCGCGCCAGCATTAAAATTACTGAAAGCCCAAGGAATTCGTAATGTTTTGGCCCACCGCACCGTTTCGATTAAGTCGGCTTGCAAGTGAACGACTGGCCCTTGTCCACCTCGGTAAGTCAAGTTCGGATGATTTCCGCGATACAAAATGTAAAGCATGATCGAACGTGGGCAGAAATAAAACGGGACATACTCGCCCACTTTGGTTCCCAAATTGCATTTGACCTCAAGCTCCTGGAGTCGGCGTTGCTTGATTTCTGACATGCCGACAATTTCGCAATCCAAATTTAGTTCAATACGTTTTGCGTCCGACCACAACCCATTCAAAGCGATGATCTGTGCCAAGTTACGCAAGTGAGTAATATGGTAGATTTTTGGTTTTTCTGGAATGGCGACTGTCATAGTTCTTGCCCCAACCCATTAATTTTAAGCCAAATTCAGTCCGTGTTTCATACGAGTTACGCAGTTGCTTGTTAGCCCGACGCGCCAGCGAGGGGTTTGGCTTAACCCCTCGCTGGCGCGTCGGGCTAACAAAACCTGTACTAATGCTGCAACTGCGTAACTCCTATTTCATTGAATTGTTGGTACATCGGCGGTGCGGTAACCTTATTCCATGTACTCCGCGAAATCCTTCAGATGTTCATCGTCTTCCACCAGAATCGTGAGCATCCCCTTTGCAAGTCCCGGATGTGGTCGTTGCCATGCGGGTCTCGTTGCGCCAACGATCCGGGCGACGACGCGGTCTCCTTCCGTGATGTGAATTTCTTCACCAAAGGCCAATTGGCGAACGACATCGGTCAGCCGGGTTTGGGCTTCGTTCAGGGTGAGCGTGGTCATCAGTCGCTCCTCACTTGTTGTTCCCATCATACCGCAACTCGCTTCGCAACGTCACGATCAGCAACAGCAGCGTGCCGAGGGCTTGGGGGCCGAGGACGTTGAATTTCCAGTCGTCGGGGAACATGCCACGCATTACGGTGATGGCGAGTAGTCCGTAGCCGAACCCCGTTAGCGCGATTCGCCAGCGGGGTTGGGGTGAACACGTCACCATAATGATGGGCGCAACTGCGGCGAGTAGCGAGTAGGTGTTCATCTCTGTGGCCGGTCCGAAGGCGGTCATCCAGATGCCTGATAGGCACAGCGTGAGCAGTAGTGATTCAACACGTTTTACGTGGCTGCGAAAGTAAACAAGGGCGGCGAAAAGAAGGGCGACGGTCAACGAGACGACTTTAGTCACTGTTGGGGTAGGAACCCAATCGAACACGAATCGTGGGAGTGCGGTCCAATCGCGGGGCACCCGTGAGAGTGGGGCGTAGGTTCGGTCATCGTCGCCGAGGTAGCGCACGTAGTCGCCGTATTGGTCCCATACATAGGCGAAGTCATTTAGCACGAACGGCAGCACGAAACCGGCAACGGTACACAGCAGAAACCGGGCACCGAATCGCCACGGTAACGCCAGCGTGACCAACAACCCGATGGCAAACGGGTACAGTTTAATCCAACCGGCGATGCTGAGCCATAGCGCGGCTTGCCACCACTTCATCTGACTGGCTGCCGCGACTCCGTGCAGTGAGACGGCGGCGATGAGGGTGTTGACTTGGCCGTTGTTGAAGGACGGGATCACCAGCACCGACGCGAGCAGAAACATCCACCCCGCTTGCGACGGGGACAGTTCGGTCAACAGATTACGCCGAACCCGGATCAAGCCCCACAAGAACAACGACACGCTCACCAATCGGACGACAACGCCAGCGACTTTTGCAGGCAAATAAGTCAACGGCGCGAAGCCAGCGGCGATGAGCGGCGGGTTGCGATAGACATCAAATTCCGGAATCGGTGCGTAGAGGTTTTCGGCGTGCAACCAGCGCTCGCCCGCAGTGAGATAGATTGGCAGCACCGTTTGCGAAGTGGGTTTAGAAGTGACGACCCGACCCGTCACACCTACGACGAGGGCGAACCAAATTATGGCCACCCACCGTATCGGAAGCGGTAGGGCCATCCACGCTTTCCAGCCGGCACGTAGGCGATGAGACATGGGGATTCAATCGGGGTCGTGGGTGTCGTCGTTGGATTTCTGATGGCCGGTGCAAATGCCGCGTTTCGTGGCCTTGATGAAGTCGATTAACTCGCGGATCGCCGGGAGTGTGCCGAACTCCGCTTCGATGATTTCCAGTGCCGACGGGATCGTGTTGCCGGTGCGGTTCAGCAACTTGTACGCTTGGCGCACGGCAGTGATTTCCTCTTTCGCCATGCCCGCGCGCCGCATCCCGATGACGTTGACGCCGTGCAGCGTGTTGATGCGACCCTGGCAGATCCAGAACGGCGGTAAGTCTTGACTGATCGCGGACGTGCCGCCGATGAGTGCCAACCGACCGACGCGGCAGAGTTGATGAACGGCGGAGTTCCCCGACAAAAACGCCCGGTCGCCCACTTCGACGTGCCCGCCGATCACGGCGCCGTTGGCAAAAATGCAGTGGTTACCGACGTGGCAATCGTGGGCGACGTGACTGTTCACCATGAACAAATTGTTGCTACCAATCGTGGTCGATTCCGACCCGACCGGCATCCCGCGGTGGACCGTGACGTATTCGCGGAAGACGTTGTTGTCGCCGATGATCGTCCGCGTCGGTTCGTTCTTGTAGGCGAGGTGCTGGGGTTTGTCACCGAGTACGCACCCGGTTCCGATGACGTTGCCCGCGCCCAACGTGAGATGCCCGAGCAAGTGGCAGTGCGGCCCGATGGCGCTACCGCTTCCAATCACAACCGGCCCATCAATAATCGTGAACGGCCCGACCGTGACATCCGCCGCAAGTTGTGCGTCCGCCGAGACAATCGCCGTCGGGTGAATCAGGGGTGCGGTTGGCATAATTACGGAGATCCTTTCCCAGATGGCCGCCGCAGCAAGACCTCTCTCGCCCACACAGCTTCTCTCAACAACTTCTCTTACGCCATTTCCCCCCACGCTGCTAGCCCAAGTTTCCGGGACGGTGAATGCTTGCCAACTCAATTTATGACGATCCTCGCTTCAAGTCTTGTAGGTCGGGTCGAGCTTCGAGGCCCGACGGTGTAGCAATTTCGGGCCACGAA